>CAKZNY010000236.1 GCA_937132145.1 uncultured Paracoccaceae bacterium
GGTGTTACCCGTAACGCCGTGATCGGCAAAGTCCATCGTTTGGGCCTGTCCAACCGTGCGACGACCACCAAAGCGAAAGCTGCTCCGAAAGCCGTTAAAGAAGCACCCAAGGCCAAAGCCAAGCCAAAAGAGCCGGTCCGCGTTGCCAACCCGAAATCCACCACCGAAATCCCGACCGCTCGGGACATCCCGCGCAAACGCCCGATCATCACGGCGGGGCAACCGCTACCACCACAGCCCTCGGCTTCCGAGGTAAGTGCCGAAGCGCTGGCCAAAGTCGAGGAAATCGAAGGTCAGGCCAGAAAACTGAACCTGATGCAACTGACCGAGCGCACCTGCAAATGGCCAATCGGCGACCCTGCTACAGACGAGTTCTGGTTCTGCGGCCATCCGGTACAAGCTGGCAAGCCATACTGCGAAACCCACGTCGCCGTGGCGTTCCAACCCATGAGCAGCCGTCGAGACCGCCGCGCCCGTTAACCGGTCGCCTCCATCCAAAGCGCCAGTTTTTCAATCGATTCTTGCACGAGGCCAACAGAGGCCACGGCCCCGTCAACATGGTTGATCCCGTGATCGGCCCCCTCGATAACGGCTACCGTCATGCCATCTGCGCTAAATTCCTCGGCAAACGTTTCCGTATAAGCCGGATCGCGCGTTCCGATCAGGCAAAATGCAGGGTTAGGGCGACCTAACATCTGCGCGCGCAGGCCAGTGCCGCCAAGGCTCGGCGTTAACCAAACCAGCCGCGCGTCGGGCAGATCATCTATCCCCCAGCCCATCGAAATGGTTCCCACCGATTTCCCGATAACCGTTATGCGATCGTACTTACCCAACTTACGCGCAAATTCTATGATCGCCTGCCCATCGGTTCTCAACCGCTCCAAACGCTCAACATCAGGCGCATTCAGAAACGTATCGTCGCGATTATAGGTGAAATCGACTAGCAGAGCATCAACGTCCTGCGCATGAAGAAGTTGGCCAATATAATAGAATAACGGGTTTTCCGCCGTGTAATTCAGACCCGGCAACAAGATCGCAAGTTCGCGCCCGGAACGCCTAATCAAGCTGGCGTTAATCGGCGTAGGCGTCGCGATTTGAAGGTATTCCATACCCTAGCCCTCGATAATTTCTTCGGCCTTCCGCAAATCCACACTCACCAATTGCGAAACCCCCTGCTCCGCCATCGTAACCCCGTACAACCGATCCATGCGCGACATCGTCACGGCGTGGTGGGTGATGATCAGGAAGCGGGTGTCGGTCTGCTTGGTCATCTCGTCCAGCAGATCGCAAAAACGCGTGACATTCGCATCATCCAGTGGCGCGTCCACCTCGTCCAGCACACAAATCGGGCTGGGATTGGCGAGGAACACGGCGAAGATCAGCGACAATGCGGTCAACGTCTGCTCCCCCCCCGACAACAACGAGAGCGTCGAAAGTTTCTTACCCGGAGGCTGGCACATCAGCTCCAACCCTGCCTCAAGCGGATCATCGCTTTCGACCAACACAAGGTTCGCATCGCCCCCACCGAACAGATGCTTGAACAGTCTCGAGAAATTCTTGTTAACCTCCTCGAATGCATCCAGCAGACGTTGCCGCCCTTCTTGATTAAGGTTCGAAATCCCCTGACGCAGTTTTTTCACCGCCTTTTCAAGGTCGTTCTTTTCACTGTCCAGATTGTCGAATTCCTCCTGAACCTCGCGCGCATCTTCCTCGGCCCGAAGGTTCACAGCGCCCAACGCCTCGCGCTGACGTTTCAAGCGGTTCACATCATTTTCGATCATCTCGGAGGACGGCATTTTGTCCGGATCAGCCTCCAGATTTTCCAACAACGCGGCGGGTTCCAGCTCCATCTCTTCACGAATGCGATCCGCCGTCGCGGCCACCCTGAACACAGCCGCCTCGGCCAACGCCTCACTACGCGCCCGCGCCTCACGCGCTTCGGAGGCCGCGCGTTCCGCACGGCGCTCGCCCTCCTCCGCCTGCCGCATCGCAGTTTCGCCTACGGCCAAAGCATCGCCCGCAGCGTTACGCCGCCCCTCGGCCTGTTCGATAGACCGCGCCAAAGCATCGCGCTTGGCCGCAAGCTCCTCGGGGGCGGTCGTTGCCGTCCCCAAATCCGCTTCGTTTTCGGTCTTTCGAGCCTCCAGCTCCCCGATCCGCTTCTCGGCATTTTCCAACCGCAGCCGCCAATTGCTGACCTCTTTGGTAATCTCCTGCTGACGACGCACCCGCGCCTCGCCTTCACGACGCAACTCGTCCGACAATGATCGCCGCGTCAGCATCGCCATTCGCGCAGCCTCGACCGTAATCTTACGCCCCTCGACCGCTTCTCGGGCGGCATCGAGATCACCCAGATCGTCAATCCCGCGCTCTGCTTCGCGCAAGGCATCACGCGCTTCCGATGCTTCGTCTTCACGCCGTGAAACAGCCATCCGCAAGGTCTCCAACTTGCCTTTCAGCATGTCCAGCTCGGCTTCGGCACGTGACAAACGCCTTGCTGCATTGTTAACCGCTTCATCCGCGTCTTTACGCAACCGCCGCGCGTTTTTCTCTGCCATCTGGGCAGTCTCGATATCTGAACGCGCGGCTTGGTGGGCTACCCGCGCGGTGTCGGCCAACGCTTCCGCACTGGCAAAAGCCTCCGACAAATCGGCCAGACGATTCACCTGCTGCAAACGCAACGCCGCTTCCGAGGGCGCTTCATCCGCCCCCGCACGATACCCGTCCCAACGCCACAAATCGCCCTCAACCGAAACCAACCGCTGACCCGGTTTAAGCCCGGCCTGCAACGCAGCACCCCGATCCTGCGCGACCAGCCCGATTGCAGACAACCGACGGGACAAAACGTTGGGTGCCTGCACATGATCCGCCAACAGCGAAACCTCGGCAGGCAACGTGGCCGCAGCATCGTAATCCGGCATTTTGGCCCATCCGGAAGTCCCGTCAGGCCCAACTTCCGGTGCTTTCAAATCATCCGCCAAGGCCGCACCGAGTGCCGCCTCAAACCCTTTGTCGGCCCGCACGCTGTCCAACAATTGTTTGCCGTCACCCTGATCCCGCTCGATCAAACGTTTCAATGCTGAAACCTCGGCCCTTAACGCATTCGCCTCTCCGTCGGCTTCCGACAGGCTGGCCCGTGCTTCAGAATCGTGGGTCTGCGCTTCCGCGCGATCCGCCTCGGCCTTGCTCAAAGCATTTTCAGCCGCCTTGGCCGCACCAATCGTATCCTCTTGCGCAGCTAGCGCCACTTCCAGACGCTCGCCAGCCGCACCAAGCTCCGCCTCATGCTTTGCCGCAACAGCGCGGGCATTTTCGATCTCCGCTGACAGCTTGGTAACCATCCCGCCAGCCTCTTCCAAACGCCGCCGCGCCGCTTGATGCCGCGCAGCCAGCCGTGCCGCATCCTCGGTCAGTTTATCCAACTCGGATTCCTGTTCATGAAGAACCGTACCCGCTTCGCGCGCCGCGTCCTTCGCGTCGTCCAGCTTCGCATCGTGGCCTTCATGCGCCTTCGTCAGCGCCTCTTTTTCCCAATTCAGCCGCTCAATGGTTTCGCCTGCATCGTGGTTCAAACCCTTTTCACGTTCCATATCACGGCCAAGCTGGGCAATCCGCGCCTGCAAATCCTCGATCGCCTGACGCGCCCGTTGTTCCTGTTCGTTCAGCGAATCCCGCTCGACCAACAACCGCTGCAAAACCGCGCCCGCGATGGCTTCTTCTTCGCGCAAAGGCGGTACTTTGCTTTCAGCGTCGGCGCGCGCCTTCGTATGCAAATTCACCTCGCCCTGCGCCGAAGCCGCGCCCTTGGTGGCAGCCGTCAATGCCTCCGATGTCGTCTGGCGTTCGCTATCGGCCTCGCGCCAGCGGCGGTATAACAACAGCCCCTCAGCCTGTCGCAACTCGCCAGCAATCTCGCGATACCGCGCGGCTTGCCGCGCTTGGCGGGCCAGCGATTTGATCTGGGTGTCGAGCTGCTCCAGCACATCATCGATCCGCTCCAGATTGGTCTCGGTCGCGTTCAGTTTCAGCTCCGCTTCGTGGCGACGCTGGTAAAGCCCTGAAATCCCCGCCGCTTCCTCCAACACCCGCCGACGGGCCTTGGGTTTAGCGTTGATCAGCTCCGCAATCTGCCCCTGCCGCACCAACGAGGGCGAATGCGCACCGGTCGAGGCATCCGCGAACAGCATCTGCACATCCCGCGCCCGCGCTTCCTTGCCATTGGTTTTGTAGGCCGAGCCAGCATCCCGTGTGATCCGCCGCACAACCTCCAGCTTGTCTTGATCGTTGAACCCTGCGGGGGCCAAGCGTTCGGTGTTATCAAGCGTCAGCGTCACCTCGGCGTAATTCCGTGCAGGGCGCGAGGATGAGCCCGCGAAAATCACATCCTCCATCCCGCCGCCGCGCATCGCTTTGGCACGGTTCTCGCCCATGACCCATCGCAAGGCTTCCAACAGATTCGACTTGCCGCAACCATTTGGTCCGACTACACCCGTCAAACCCGGTGAAATCACCAGTTCCGTGGGGTCAACGAAGCTTTTGAAGCCTAATAATCTGAGTTTTGCAAATTGCACGAAATGCCTGCGTTTAATGATTCTGCTCGATAGGTCAGAATTCCGGCACAGCCCGTACGAGTCAACCGTAAACCCCCATATATGCCCTTATAGCGCGACTTATCCACAACATATCGTATATTTTGACGATTACGCTTGTGATTTCCGAAAGCATACATAAATTCCGACCACCAAAATGAGGAACAGGCATGACGACACTACTTGGAATTTCAGGCGCCCTTCGCAAGGACTCGCGCAACACGGCATTGGTGAACGAAGCCGCCCGACTGTTCGCGCCGGACACGTTCATCATGGCCGATCTGCGGCTACCGCTTTACGATGGCGACCTTGAGGATTCCGAGGGTATACCCGAAGCGGTCCACACCCTGCACGCGCAGATCAAAGCCGCCGATGCGGTTATAATTTCAACACCTGAATACAATAAGAACATTTCTGGCGTTCTAAAAAATGCGCTCGACTGGCTTTCTCGCGTTCACCCACAACCTTGGACAGGCAAGCCAGTCGCGATCCTATCGGCCGCTTCCGGTCGCGCTGGCGGCGAGAGGGCGCAGTATTCGCTGCGTCACTGCATGACCCCGTTTAACCCGCGCATCCTGCAAGGCCCCGAAATCATGATTGCGGCCGCCGACAACGCCTTCGATAGCGACGAACGACTGATTAACGAATTCTCGACAAAATCACTTACCAAACTCATGACTGCGTTAAGAGCCGAAACAGATAGGTAAGCGCGTGCGCCGAGCGAAGCGAGGCCCGGCCCAACGAAAAGGCCGCTTGTTTTGCTTGCAAAACGAACGGGCTGACAGGCGGGAGAGCCTCTTTTGATATTCACCAAGAATGAACGGAGTTCTCCCGCCCTTCGGTTGGGCCGGGCCTCGCTTCGCTCGGCGGTTCCGGTTAATCGTCCAGCGTCCGCGCCTCGTCCACAAGCATGACCGGTATGCCGTTGCGGATCGGGAAGGCCAAACCTGCGGCCTTCGAGATCAGTTCTTGCGCGTTCCGGTCATAGATCAGCGTGTTGCGGGTCGTTGGGCAAACCAAGGCCTCCAACATTTTTCGGTCAACAGTATGGGGCGTCGTTTCGGTCATCCTACACCAAAATCATCGAGGCAAGTTTTCGACGGCCCTTCTGGGCGTCTTTGTCCTTCGGTCCAAGGGAATCGAACAACGTAAACATTTGCGCCTTGGCCGCGCCGTCGCTCCATTCGCGATCACGGCGGAAGGCTTCCAGTAATTCGTCGATCGCGGCACCAGCTTCACCTGCAGCGGCCAGCGCTGTTGCCAAATCGAGCCGGGCCTGATGGTCGTCTGCGTCCGCCTCCAACGCTGTGCGGAATTCGGCAGTATCACCCAAATCAGATGCTGCGTCTGCAAGTTCGACCTGCGCTATAGCGGCCGCCAACGCAGGATCAGATTTCTTGTCATCGGGGATCTGAACCAGAACCTCTTTGGCTTTTTCCAGATCATCGCTGGCCAGATAAGCACGAATAAGGCCTGACACGGCGACAAGATTATCGTCTTCTTCACTCAAAATTGCCGAGAACGTCTCTATGGCGTCAGAAAACTCGCCGTCTTCCAGCATCTTCTCGGCCATCTCCAGGGCTTGGCCCATACCAGCGCCACTTCCTTGCGCCGCAACACGCTGCACAAAGGCTTTCAATTCCGACGCAGGCTGCGCACCCATGAAACCGTCAACCGGCTTACCATCGACGAACGCAAAAACCGACGGGATCGATTTGACCTGCATTTCCTGCGCAATCTTCTGGTTCTCGTCAACGTTGATTTTAACCATCTTCACGTCACCGCCTGCGGCCAAAACTTCAGCCTCAAGTGCCGGACCAAGCGTTTTGCACGGGCCACACCACGGCGCCCAAAAGTCCACGATCACGGGGGTTTCTTTCGAGGCCTCGATCACGTCAGCCATAAAGCCCGCTTCATCGCTGTCCTTGATCAGGTCTGTTGTTGTATCCAATTCCATCATCTCTCTCCGAGTATATCTGTGTTGCATCCTATTTGGGGGCGAATGCATGCGGGATCAACCCGTCCCGTCCTGTTTCATCAACTCTGCATGTCGCGCCAGAAAGTCGGCTTTGACTTCCATGGGCGGGCGTAAGGCAAGGCGGGTCTTTTGCAGGGCCTCTGGCTTGGGGATACCAAACAGTTTATTGGCCTCGGGTTTCGAGAACCCTGCGATCTGGATAGCCTCCAACCAAGCCGAAATCCGGTCAGCGCGCTTGATTAGCACCTTCACGGCTTTGGGGATTTCGGCGGGTACGCCAAACCGCCGGTGAACCGCTTCCATCAGACGAATATCCATGGCTTTGTAGCCCGGCCCGACCGCGGCTTTAACCGGTGAGATCATATCCCCGATCACATATTCCGGTGCGTCGTGCAGCAACGCCGCCAACTTCCATTTAATCGAAGCGTTAGGGGAAAGTTCACCGAACATCCGTTCGACCAGCAAGGAATGTTCCGCCACAGAATAAGGAAACTCCCCAAATGTTTGCCCGTTCCAGCGCGCAACGAAAGCGAGACCGTGGGCGATGTCCTCGATCTCGATGTCTAGCGGAGACGGATCCAGAAGATCCAGCCGCCGTCCAGATAACATACGTTGCCATGCCCTTGCGCTCATTCAGGTGTCTCCATTCATTACATCCTTCGACATATCGCGAAACCGCGACAGATGCATCAAAGATATTCATTAAAATGACGCGACGTGGCGCACACACCGCCTTGACCTGCCGGCAGATTTCGTTGAACGCTGCCCCGAAAGGTTTCCAAATGTCTTCCGTGCCTCCACCTACCGTTCTGCCAGACAGCAGCCCGACCGGAACACCGGTTCCGCCTGCGACTGAAAGGAACAACTCTAAAGCCATCATCTGGATGCTGATTTCGGTTGTCGGGGCCAGTGCAATGACAATCGGTGTGCGGCAAGCCTCGCTTAGCGTCGACAGCCGGATGATCGTGCTTTTCCGCGCGGGGATCACGACAATCTTCATCTTGATAGCGATGGGTATGTTCGCAAGACTGCGCGGAAAAATGCGGTTCTCGCGACCATGGCTACACCTGTTGCGTGGCAGCCTGATCGCGTTCTCGACCCACCTCGGGTTCTACACCCTTGCACATATCCCGATTGCGACGGCCACGGTGCTGTTCTTTATGGGGCCAATCTTCGCCACGATCTTCTCCAGCGTGTTGCATTCCGAACACGTCGGACCGCGCCGTCGGGCGGCGATTGCGGCGGGTTTCATCGGGGCGGTCATCGTCCTGCGACCCGGATTTTCAGAGTTCCACCCCGCGATGTTAACCGCCCTTGGCAGTTCCTTATTATTCGCGCTGGCGCTAACATTGTCGCGCCAGCTAGCTACGGCAGATGGCCCATTGGCAACATATTTCAGCTCCGTAGTCATCACGGCCCTTATCACCATCCCGCTGGCAGCACCCGTGTTCAGCATTCCAGTTGGCGGCATGATCTGGCTGGCCCTTACGGTCGTGATTATCACCAGTGCCGTTCGCGGTTACGCGGATATCGAGGCCTACCGTTACGGCGAATCCGCCATCCTCGCCCCCGTCGCCTACCTTCGGTTAGTGCTGATTTCGGTCGCCGGCTATTTCCTGTTTGACGAGGTGCCGGATATGGCGACAATAATCGGCGCTTCCCTGATTATCTCCGCCACATTATATATCGCCCTCCGCGAGGCAAAATTACGTCGGCAAGCCGCTAAAAAGCTTTCCGCGCCCGCATCGCGGCGGTGATGGTGCCGTCGTCTAGATAATCCAGCTCTCCGCCGATTGGTACGCCTTGCGCTAGAGAGGTCACGCTCGCGCCTGTGCCGTCCAGTTGATCCGCGATGTAATGCGCCGTGGTCTGGCCATCAATGGTGGCGCTAAGGGCTAGTACGACCTCGGTCACGCCGCCCTCCTCAACACGATGTACCAGTCGGGGGATGTGTAAATCTTCCGGCCCAACGCCATCGAGCGCGGATAGAATGCCGCCCAGAACGTGGTAGCGTCCCTTGAAAGCCAAGGATCGTTCCATCGCCCAAAGGTCCGCCACATCGCTAACCACGCAAATCACGTTGGGGTCGCGGTTCGGGTCAGAACAGATGCCGCAAGTGTCCGAGGTTCCAACATTCCCGCAGGTCAGACATTCCTGCGCGGTTGCGGCAACCTCGGTCATAGAACGCGCCAATGGTTCCAGCAATAACGTCCGTTTCTTGACCAATTGCAACACCGCACGCCGCGCGGAACGCGGACCCAAACCCGGCAATTTCGCCATCAGCCCGATCAGTTGGTCGATCTCTTTCCCTGCGCTATCAGACATTCACATGCCCGGAAAATTCATGCCCTCGGGCAGTTTCATTCCCGCGGTGGCTTTGGCCATTCCGGCCTGCATCGCCTCGTTCGCCTTGATCTGCACGTCTTTGATTGCCGCCAATATCAAGTCCTCGACCACCTCTTTATCGTTTGGGTTAAACAAAGATGGATCGATGGTCAGCCCCTTCAACTCGCCCTTGGCGTTCGCCGTGCACGTCACCATGCCAGCGCCGGATTCACCCGTCACTTCGATGTTTTCCAGCGCCGCCTGTGCATCGGCAATCTTGCTCTGCATTTCCTGCGCCTGCTGCATGATCTTGGCCATATCGCCAAGCCCGCCTAAACCTTTAAGCATATCTTAACCCTCACTAAAGGGATCGAGGGGATCCCAGTTATCATCCAAATCATCTACGTCATCAGGGTCAATCGGCACGATGTTCTCGTTGCCAGACCCGTCGAATTCGTTCCCGCGCACGTCTTTAATCTCGGCCCCCGGAAAGGCCAGCAGCACCGATTGCACCAAGGGATGCGACATCGCTTGCGTATACAAATCGTTGCGATGCGCGTCCTTCACCTCGGCAATGGTCTTGCCACCGCCCGAGCTGGCAACCGTGATCACCCACCGCACACCCGTCCAGTTTTGCAAACGAGACGCCAGTTGCGAGGCCAGCTTGATTGGCGCCCTATCCGTTGGCTCGAATTCAATGCGACCCGGACTGTATTTAACCAGCCGGACATAGTTTTCAACCTCGACCAGCAGCTTCATATCACGGCGCGTGCGGATAAGCTGAACGACATCCTCGAACCGGGCATACCGTGCCAACGCGTCCATATCCGGTTGCGCGGCCAACATAGTCGTCGCCCCGCTTTGCGTCACAGAACGGATCGTGCCACCTGCCACGGCGCTCGGACCGCTACCGCCACCCGTGACACGCCCACCGCCACCACCGCTTGGGGGTTTAGGGGCATCTTGCAGCTTGCGCACCAAATCCTCGGGGCTAGGCAAATCGGCAACATGTGTCAGGCGAATGATCGACATTTCAGCCGACATCATCGCGTTCGGAGCTACTGCGACCTCTTCCAAGGCCTTCAAAAGCATTTGCCACATGCGGGTCAGGGCGCGCATCGGCAACCCGTCCGCCATGGCCAAGCCACGCGAGCGTTCATCAGGGTTAACCGTCGGATCTTCGGCTGCCTCGGGCGAGATTTGCACGACGCTCACCCAATGCGTCACCTCGGCCAGATCGCGCAGAACGGCCACCGGATCGGCCCCGTCGGCGTATTGCGAGGACAGCTCGTTCAACGCCGCCGCCGTATCCCCGCGCATTATCATATCGAACAGGTCCAGCACCCGCCCACGATCCGCCAAGCCAAGCATCGCGCGTATTTGGTCAGCCGAGGTTTCCCCCGCCCCATGCGAAATCGCCTGATCCAGCAGAGATTGCGCATCCCGAACCGAGCCTTCCGACGCACGTGTAATCAACGCCAAAGCATCATCCGTAATCGACGCATTTTCCTTTTCGGCCAATTCACGCAGATGCTTTATCATCACCTCCGGTTCAATCCGGCGAAGATCAAATCGCTGGCAACGTGACAGAACCGTCACCGGAACCTTGCGGATTTCCGTGGTGGCAAAGATGAATTTCACATGGGCAGGTGGCTCTTCCAAAGTCTTCAACAGCGCATTGAACGCCGAGGTGGACAGCATATGCACCTCGTCGATGATATAGACTTTATAGCGGGCAGAAGCCGCGCGGTAATGCACACTCTCGATGATTTCGCGGATGTCCCCGACACCGGTACGCGAGGCCGCGTCCATCTCCATCACATCTACGTGCCGCCCCTCGCGGATGGATATGCACTGGTCACAAACCCCGCAAGGCTCGATCGTCGGGCCACCATTACCGTCGGGTCCGATGCAGTTCAAACCCTTGGCGATAATCCTTGCAGTCGTGGTTTTACCAGTGCCGCGAATGCCGGTCATGATGAAGGCATGCGCGATCCGGTCCGCTTCAAACGCATTCCTGAGCGTCCGCACCATAGCGTCTTGACCGATCAGGTCTTTGAAGGTTTCCGGGCGGTATTTACGGGCCAGAACCTGGTAGGTCGATGATGTGGTCTCGGTCATGAAAATTTCCGTCTGGTTTCTTATGCGACCCTAAAAGGTGGTACAATAAATTGCCAGCATTTATCACCAATCCACAACCAGCCGATCACCTAGGGAACCTCTGAACAACGTCCGCATATTTCTGCTATAGTTTTCCCATCCCGATCAGGAGGGTTTGGCATTGCGACAACAGAGTTTTTCGTCCCTTGAGCAGGCGCACAAGAAAAAGCGCACCAAGCGGGAAGTTTTTCTGGGCGAGATGGATGCGGTGGTACCTTGGGCGCGGATTGAGGCCCTGATCGCACCGCATTACGCCAGACCTCGTAAGGGTCGTCCACAGATGCCACTTTCGGTGATGCTGCGGATTTATTTCCTGCAACAATGGTATGATCTTTCAGATCCGGGTGCTGAGGAAGCACTTTACGACATCCATTCGATGCGCGATTTTGCCGGGCTAGATCTTGGGCAGGATGCCGTTCCTGACGAGACGACCATTCTGAACTTTCGCCATTTTCTGGAACGTCACAAGCTCACCGAGACGCTGTTCAGTGCGGTTACGGAATACCTTGAAGAAAAGTCCTTGCTCTTGCGCGGCGGCACAATCATGGACGCGACCCTGATAGCAGCCTCTCCTTCGACGAAGAACAAAGAGCGCAAACGCGACCCGGAAATGAGCCAGACAAAGAAGGGCAACCAGTGGTATTTTGGCATGAAGGCGCATATCGGCGTGGATGCCCGAAGTGGGCTGGTGCACACAGTAAAAACTACCACGGCCAAGGTGCACGATGCGAAGATGACCGACAACCTGATCCGCGCAGATGATGTGGTGGTTTTCGGCGACAAGGGCTATGTGAGCGACAAACGCAAGCGAGCAGCACGGAGAGCTGGCGTCCTCTGGGCGGTAAAAGACAAGCGCAAACGAGGGCGTGTCCTGTCATCTTCGCAAAGGAAGCGCAACAAAAAGCACGGAGCTGTGCGGGCCAAAGTTGAGCATGTGTTCCGCATCGTCAAATGCCAGTTCGGTTATCGCAAGGTGCGCTATCGGGGATCGGCAAAAAATGCCGCACAGATGTTCAGCCTCATGGCACTGGCCAACCTCTACATTGCGCGACGAAGCCTACGGGCGGAGCCCCTCTGAAACCAAGTAAACACGGCGAAATGGGTATTGAAACAGCCCAAATTGGCCCCAAAACACCAAATTCGAAGGCATGGCCAACTATATCCAAACCCGAAAGCGCAGTTGTTCAGAGGTTCCTTAACTGGTTTAGTGGAATGGAATTCGGCTCCAACCCCCATGCATTTTGGCACAAAAAAGGGCC
>CAKZNY010000237.1 GCA_937132145.1 uncultured Paracoccaceae bacterium
TTCCCGGTAATAGTGCATCTAGCACTAATGTTCCCACAGGTTTGGGTCGTATAATCACGTCGTCACCCACCTGAATATGTTGCAGACGCGAGGTTAGCGGGCCATCTTGAACTTTGATGGAATAGAATTCCAATTCGTCGTCCCATGCAGGCGACGCGATGGAATATGCGCGCAATAAAGGTTTGCCGTTTTCCCCAATCAACCCGATCATCACAAATTCACCCGAGCGGAATCGTAAAGACCGGGGCCTTGTAATCCGAAATGAAAACAGGCTGTCGGACCAGTGGGTAACCGAGGTTACAGTCTGCGCGTCAGGCAAGCGGGAGGCTTTGATGGCTTCGGCGGTGTTTATAAGGCTTTGATCGTTCATGTGTAACTCTCGTTTTTTGGTGGCATCATGTGCTTTGGTAGAATTTTTGCTGGTAGTTATGCGTCTGCCATGCGGCCCGCGCCGACCATTGTGATTGAGGTTGTCGATTGGCAAGTTCGTGACTGATTTCTACTTCGTCGAAACCGGACCGGCGCACCATTGCGTATTGATCCGCCAGCACATGGCCTTTTGCACGCAAGCGGCCATGATAGCCGAGCAGACGTAACCGCTGCGCTAACGAAAACCCCCGCCCGTCGGAAAAGACAGGGAACTCGACGCGGATAAGGTCGATCTGGTCGATCCACGGCAGTAAATCTGTGGCGTCAAAAGTGTTGGGAAGATCAATCGCCAACGCGGATTTCTGCGTTTCAGACAGGTCGTCCATATCCTCGAATACCGAATAGCCGCGATCCCAGTCGTCAGGCGCAAACCCTTCGTCATTGACAATAACAGCGGTGTTAACCTCAGGCTCGCCGGAATTTGGAACATGGCTGGCAAGGTGGATTCCGCATTCGGTTTTTTCCTCGCCGCGCCAGCGACCGGCACGATAATCTTCACCCGCACTAACTGGCGTTGTGCACGGGGCACATCCGATCGACAGGTACCCTTTTGCGACCAACGGGTGTCGGGGCAAGGTGTTGACGGTGATATAATCCGCCACATCTTCACGGCTCCAATGTGCCAGCGGGTTGATCTTGATGCGTGTGTCAGCCTCGTTTTCAAACATCTCGATGGCCACACGAACACCGCCCTGAAACCGCTTTCTTCCGCCGATCCACGCATCGAACCCGATGAGCGCCCGCTCTAATGGTTCCGTTTTACGCAGCGCACAGCAAGAGTCGCGATCCGCCAAATGTAGCAGGTTGTCGGTATCCCGCTGGAACACCGCCTCGCGAGAGGGGGTTATGCGCCGCACATCGGTCAAACCGAATTTCTCCGCCAGATCTTTTTGATAGGCAAGGGTTTGTGGAAACAACATTTCTGTGTCGATAAAAATCACCGGTGTTGCAGGATCGATGACCGAGATCATGTGTAACAAAACCACGGCCTCGGCCCCGAAGGACGAAACCAATGCGACAGGTCCGAACAGCGGATCTTTAAGAATATCGCGCAGTACATCTTCGGTTTTCTGGTTGCGATAACGGCTGTTCAGCTCTGTTACGCGTTCGGATATGGATAAGATCGGGTTCTCAAGCGGCATGATTTTTCACCTCGTTTGTATAAAGGGCGGTCTTGAAAGGTTGTGGTCCCAGACGACGGAATACCGTCAGGAACGTCTCGCTCGCATCCAGCCGCAGGTCCAGATACGCCATGATAAGGCGCTCGATTGCGGGGATGATTTCATCTGTCGAAAAGCCGGGTCCAATGATTTTTCCGATTGAAGCCGTTTCGGTTCCATCGCCACCAAGCGTGATCTGGTAACTTTCAACACCGGACTTTTCCAGCCCCAGAATACCGATATGGCCCACGTGATGATGACCACATGCATTGATGCAGCCGGATATTTTAAGTTTCAGGTGGCCGATATCATGCTCCAGTTTCAATTCATCGAAACGTGTGGCGATACCCTGTGCGATATTGATTGATCTTGCGGTTGCCAGATCACAATAATCCATACCCGGGCAGGCGATCAGATCAGATATCAAACCTATATTCGCCGTGGCCAGCCCCGCCGACCGCAAGGCTGCATGGACCGCAGGAAGATCACCTTTGTGCACATGCGGCAGAATGATGTTTTGTTCATGGCTGACACGCAGCTCATCATGGCTCCACCGCTCCGCGATATCGGCCAGCACACGCATTTGGGCTGAACTTGCGTCACCGGGTGTTGCCCCGTGCGCTTTTAGCGAGACTGTAACGATTGTGTAATCTGCGTTCTTGTGCGGATGCAGATTCGTATCTGTGAACGAGCGAAACAACGGATCGGATTGACGCGCAATTTCATATCCCTCAATCGATGCCTGTTTGTATATAGGCTCTGCAAAATCCGCCTCGATACGCGCAAAAATATCCTGATCAACCCCGTCAAAGCGCATGCGTTGCAGAGAAAAGCTTTCCTCCACGCGGTTGCGAATTTCCTCAATGCCGTGTTCATGCACCGTTATTTTGATGCGCGCTTTGTATTTGTTATCGCGACGGCCAATTTGGTTGTAAACTTGAAGAATTGCTTCCAGATATGGCAGCAGGTCGGCGCGAGGCAGAAAATCGCGAATTACTTTGCCAATCATAGGGGTTCGGCCCAAGCCACCACCCACCGACACCTCATATCCCGGCGCACCGGCTGCATTGCGCACCAGCGTAAGGCCGATGTCGTGCAGTTTAATAACCGCACGGTCGCGCGCACTGCCGGTTACGGCAATCTTGAATTTCCGCGGTAGAAACGCGAATTCCGGATGGTCTGTTGACCACTGGCGAACGAATTCGGCCGTTGGGCGCGGGTCTTCGTATTCGTCAGCGGCCGCACCTGCGAAGTGATCGGAGGTGACAGAACGGATGCACGACCCGGACGTCTGTATGGCGTGCATATCAACCTTTGCCAATGACTCCAGAATATCCGGAACGTCTTGCAACTTTGGCCAATGAAACTGGATGTTCTGCCGTGTCGAGAAATGCGCATAACCCTTGTCCCAACGATCCGCAACGTCTGCCAGCGCACGCATCTGGGTTCCGTTAAGCGTTCCATAAGGAATAGCGACTCGTAGCATGTAGGCGTGGAGCAGCATGTATAAACCGTTCATCAAGCGCAACGGTCTGAACTCGTCTTCGGTCAAAGACCCGTTAATGCGCCGCTGTACCTGATCGCGGAATTGCGCGGCGCGGGTGGCAACGAAATCCTTATCGAAGGTGGTGTAATTATACATTTTTGTACTCCGGTATGGGCAGGAGGAGAAATTTAGGCAGCGTAGGTTTGTTTGCCGAGGAAACGGTTCGACGGTCCTTTGGAGCGAAACACTTCACGAAAATGAACCGGCATCGGAGTCTGATTGTCCGCCAAGGTTGCGCCCGCCAGACAGGGTCCGATGATGGAAGTATCCTGCGCTTGAACTTCAGTCAGTCGCGTGTTTGCGGCTTTTTTGTCTTCAAACAAAATGGCATCGCTGTGTCGGATCGACCATTTGCCGGATGTGGACAGATAGACCACCTCTCCGCTAAGGAGATCATTGGCCGTGATGATTTTTGTTGCCGTGTCACGCTTCATATCAGGTTTCCGCTTGAAGGTAGATTTCTGTTGTGTTGCATTAAATATAAATAATATTCCGAATATCTACCAGTAGCGCGCGTAAATAAGAACATTATCACGGTTAAGCGCGAAATTATGCGACAGCATCCCATCGCGAAGTTGGGAAAGAAATAACGGTTCGGATCGATGCACTGGATCGGAATATCCTCTAAAAGCACAAGAGGGCGCTTCGCATTTTTAGACGAAATTGTTCAGGGAGTCATGTCTGCTCGATTGATGTTTCTGCATCAAAAGGCAATGCAGCGCGCTTCCATTCTTACTTTCCGGCTGTATCGACCCACGGGTTTGCCACAGGGGGCGTGACACCCAGAAGGTCAATCGCCCGGGCCGCGATTTGATCGACGATGTCCGACACGCTTTCAGGTTTCAAATAGAAGGCCGGAACTGGCGGTAGAATGATTGCCCCCATTTCAGTCACTGCAATCATGTTTTTAAGATGCGCGAGCGTCAGCGGAGCTTCGCGGGTTAAAAGGATCAAACGGCGCCGTTCTTTTAGCTGCACACCGGCGGCGCGGGTCAGCAGGTTGTCATCCATACCGTTCGCGATTGCCGCCAGAGATCGCATTGAACAAGGTGCTACAATCATACCCGATGTCGGAACCGAACCCGAGGCGATGCTGGCCCCTATATTATCAATGGCATGAGTGCGCGTGGCCAGAGCCCGCAGGGTGTCATAAGCGCCCTCTTCACATTCCGCTTTAAGGGTTCGCTCTGCGGCGCGACTGGTGACCAGATCAATTTCGACGCCAAGGCGCGAAAGCTGTCGGGCAACTGACAGACCCAGTGCCGCGCCCGAGGCCCCTGCAACGCCCAAAACAACCCGCAGCGCGGTCATGTTTTCAAATCCGGAAAACACCGTGATACCAGATCGGCCGCAAATTCCGCGTCGGCCGGTGATGTGTGCATAACCTGCCCCCATTCTCTGGTCGTTTCGCTTTCTATTTTCGTGGTCGCATCGATGCCCATCTTCCCGGCTAATCCAGCCCGAGGCGAGGCGAAATCGAGGTAGTCCATAGGTGAATTCTCCAACAGCATTACGTCACGGCCCGGATCCATTCGGGTGGCCATGGCCCAAGCAATATCGTCCCAGTTTCTCACATCAATGTCCGTATCCACGACCACGATCATTTTGGTGTAGCTGAATTGTGGCAGCATCCCCCAAAGCGCCATCATTACACGGCGCGCCTGACCGGGATATCGTTTCTCGATACTGACAACCGCAATTCGGTACGAACAGGCGGCGGGCGGCAGCCAAAGGTCTTTGATCTCGGGAATCTGGGCACGGATTGTCGGTAAGGCAAGGCGATTGAACACCTCGCCGATAATCGCGGGTTCATCCGGCGGGCGGCCAGTATAGGTAGACAGATATAGGGGGTCATGCCGATGGGTCACAGCCGTGATTTGCATCACCGGAAAGGGTTTGGCCGGATTATAATATCCGGTATGGTCGCCAAACGGGCCTTCCGGTGCTGTTTCAGTCGGGGATACCCAACCTTCCAGAACGATTTCCGCCTCGGCAGGAACCAATAGCGGGACGGTCTTGGCCGCCACCAATCGTAGTCGGGCAGAGTTGAGCGCCCCCGCGAAGCTTAACTCGGATACGGTTTCGGGCAAGGGCAATGCCGCTGACAGCAACGTTGCGGGATCGGCCCCGAGAACAATGGCAACAGGCGTTTTCTCGCCTTGTTCAGCCCAGCTTTTATGATGTGCCGCCCCACCTCGATGCGGAAGCCAGCGCATGATCACCGTGTTACGACCCAAAACCTGCGCCCGATAGACACCGGCATTATACAAATCCACATCCTCGGCAGAGGAGCCATACGGGCGGGTCACCACCACGGGCCAGGTTATCAGCGGTCCGGCATCATCGGGCCAATGGGTTTGGATCGGAAGCGAAGTCATATCCACGTCCCGTCCTTTGCGAACGACTTGATGCACCGGTGCCGATTTAACGATTTTCGGGCGCGCTGCCAGTGCGGCTTTCAGCATTGGCCAGCGCGAATAGGCATCCCGTAACCCGTTGGGCGGGGTTGGCGATCGTAGTGCTGCCAGAAACTCGCCAAGGTCGTCCAGCTTGTCGATGGATACACCCAGACCGGCCGCAACACGCTCGGTCGTGCCGAACAGATTGGTGATCACGGGTATGTCCGAAACGGAATTGTCGGCCAATACGGGCTGATCGAACCGCAATACCGGCCCACCTGCGTCAAGAACGGCACGGTGCACTGCGGTCATCCGGTGCTGAACGGATACCGGATCCGGCACAGTTTCGTACTGGCCGGTTGCAGCGCACCACTTAAGAAAGCTGCGCAAGTTTGGATATGACGGTAAGGTCCGGACGGGCTGTCTCCGTGTGGTCGCAATAGTTGTCCCTAGCAGTAAAAATACTGGATGAAATTGATCTCCATCAATTTGTTGAAAACAATAAGGGTCTACGAAGACAAGATGATCATTGATGGTGGAAGGTCTTCCAATTGCTTCATCCCGAAATGCCGATCCCGCGGTTTCCCGCCGGACCAGCGCGCGTATTAAGCGTGCTACCGCTGGCGCCGTTATCTATTTCTCTGACGGCGTATTCCAGAAAGGTGGCCAAAAACCACCCGGGCCTCTTTCGACGGCTTGGCGAATACAGCCACACGCGCTTTATTCTGGACCCTACGGATTTGCCGTTTGTCATATGCCTCGAGCCAAATGGCGGTGTTCCGCGCGTCACGTTGATGCGTGGACGGGGCAATGGTGCCGCACGAATAGCAGGGCCGATGGCGGCGCTGCTTGGGCTGGTGCACGGGGCTTATGACGGGGATGCCCTGTTCTTTTCTCGTGATCTGGTGATCGAAGGTGACACTGCTGCCGCACTAGCCTTGCGCAACGCCGTTGACGATGCTGAACTGGACCTCGCGCAAGAGTTTATAAACATGTCCGGCCCCTTCGCCCGCCCGTTGCGACGCTTGTTCGCTTATGTACAGCACAAAACCGGTGTCAGCCTGACCCACTCCGAAATCGCAGGGGCATGGTAATGGAAATCGTTTGCCCTGCGGGGACACCTGCCGCATTACGCACGGCCGTCAAGGCCGGAGCACACACCATCTATTGCGGCTTTTCGGACGAAACCAATGCCCGAAACTTTCCCGGATTGAATTTCAACCGGACGGAAATGCGCGAGGGGGTGGAATTCGCCCATTCTCATGGCGTAAAAGTGTTGGTGGCAATCAATACGTTTCCGCGCGCGGGCGACGAGGTGATCTGGCACAATGCCGTGGCCGATGCCGAGGCGGCGGGCGTCGATGCTGTCATTCTCGCCGATCCGGGACTTTTGGATTATGCCACAAATAACCATCCAAAATTAAGACGCCACCTTTCGGTACAGGCCGCCGCCGCCAATGCCGATATCATCAATTTCTATGCGCAGCGTTTCGGGGTGAAAAGGGTTGTCCTGCCCCGCGTGCTCTCGGTTCAGGAAATTGCGACCATCAATGCCGAAATCGAGGTGGAAACCGAAGTATTCGTCTTTGGTGGCCTCTGCGTGATGGCCGAGGGTCGCTGTTCGCTGTCGTCCTATGTGACAGGAAAATCCCCCAATATGAACGGCGCCTGCTCGCCCGCCAGTCATGTCGAATACCACGACGATAACGGCGTTCTCGATGCCCGCCTCGGAGGCTATACAATTCACCGAGTGGAAAAAGGCGAACCCGCGCCCTACCCGACGCTGTGCAAGGGGTGCTTCACCGCCGGTGAAAAGCAAGGCCATCTGTTCGAGGATCCGGTCAGCCTGAACGCCGGACAATTGATCCCGCAATTGAAAAAGGCAGGTGTCACCGCGCTCAAGATCGAGGGACGCCAGCGTTCGCGGTCTTATGTAGCGCAGGTGGTACGGAATTTCCGCGCCGCGGTGGACGCGCTTGCCCTTGGGCAACCCATGCCCGAAGGCATGCTTGCGAAATTGTCCGAAGGGCAAGCCACCACGACCGGAGCCTACAAGAAAACATGGAGATGAAATTATGGATCTGACTGTCGGTCCCAACCAGTTTTTCTGGTCGGCGGATGATTGGGCGAACCTGTATGATGACTTGGCCTCCGCGCCTGTCGACAGGGTCGTTCTGGGGGAACTGGTATGCTCCAAACGCTTGCCGTTCTATCAGGATCGCATTCCCGATGCGATTTCGACGTTGCTGGCGGCGGGCAAACAGGTAGCCCTGACCAGCCTCGCGCTCGTGACCTTAAAGCGGGAACGCAAACTGACTGCCGAATTGGCCGAAATGGGGGTCGAAGTCGAAATCAACGACCTGACCGCCCTGACATATCTGCCAGAGGGGACAAAGTTTTGGGTCGGCCCATTGGTCAACGTCTATAACGAAAGCACAGTGCGTTGGCTGGCCTCGTGCGGGGCTGTCCGTATCTGCCTACCGCCGGAGCTGCCTCTGGCTTCTGTTAAAATCCTTGCCGCGGTCGGGCTCGAGCTTGGCGTTGCGATCGAGGTCTGGGGCCACGGCCGCATACCCTTGGCAATCTCTGGCCGTTGCTATCACGCACGACTGCACGGGCGCATCAAAGACAATTGCCAGTTCGCCTGCGAGGACGACGCGGACGGGTTGGATGTTCGTACGCTTGACGATCAACCCTTTCTGGCGATGAACGGGGTGCAAACATTATCCTACAGCTATGCCTGTTCGGTTCATCAATTTAAGGCCCTGGCGAATGCCGGTGTTTCGACCCTACGGCTTTCGCCGCAATCTAAGGACTTTAAGGAAATATGCGACCTGTACCGCCAGCTTTTGGATGGTCAGCTAGACGAGGCATCTGTTGTCTCCGGTATTTACGACCTTGACGAAACCACCCGCCTGTCAGACGGGTTTTTGACGGGGATAGGGGCGTTGACTGGTCTGGACGGCCAGCTCAATCTTGATAATCAGGAACCGAGTTTTTGCCAACCCTCCGATTTTTCTTCCACAATGTAATCGCGAAGCCGTGCGACGTCGGCAATAGCAATATTGGTGCGCGAAACCATAACACCTCGTTCCCGCAGGCGTGCGAAGGCCCGCGACAGGCTTTCGGGCTTCATTCCCAACCGCCCGGCCATCAAGGCCTTGTCATAGGGAAGCGCGAACGCGCAACTGCCCTCGCCTACGGGGGCCAGAGCGATAAGGAAAGCGGCCAGACGTTGTGCGCTGCTAAGGGCCTTCATGCTCTCGATTTGGATGACGAGTTCGTGGAGGTGTTGATAGGTGCAGCTTAACATCGCAACAACAAGTTCGGGTCGGGTTTTGAGGGTGTGTAGTATTGTCGCGGCTTTCACCGACAGTATTTCAGAATCGGAAACAGCTTGGGCGGTCACAGGATAAATACCCCCTTGCAGGGCGGCCGCTTCACCGAAGCTTTCACCGGCAGTATAGACGGTCAAGACGATCTCGTCGCCCGCCGGAGTTATACGGGTAAGCTTGACCCAACCCTCTATCATAACGAACAGGTTTGCAGCGGCTTCCCCTTGAATAAAAAGGGTTTTCCCCCGTGGGATCACGCGTTTTATACTGCCGTCCAGAAGTTCACGAGTAATGTCGTCCGGTATCTTTTTGAACAGAACAGATTTGTTGATAATATCAATGTCTTGTTGGGATAGCATTTTACGGAAACTCCGTTTTCATTGTTGACAATATCATAAACCAACAGGGGTCGGTCTTCAATATCCCTGCGTATTTTTCACATTTCAACCAATAGTTTGCCGCTAGTTGACATATGTCAACGGCATCCGTTTTCAGAACGGTTATTCAGGCGCTCAAGGTTAACAAATCCGAGTTTTCAATGAAACCGCGCCAGCAAAATTACCCACTCTTTACACACAGAACCACCCCGGCGTTTGAAGTATGGGGGGGATCATGCGTCTAATCCAGATACCCGCCCTCCGGATTTTCCGGATTATAGCCGCTTTGCATCTCGTCATCCTGATGTTTGTCAGCGGCGCGCAGGCGCAAACGCCTGTCTTGCACAATTTTATAGACGAAATTCCCGCCAGTGAACTTGTCGAGGGTGCCACCGCGTATGGTGTCATGCTCGACAATATTCCGGTTGTTCCCGTATTGAATGGCTCCGCGTTGATGGGTTACGCTTATATAACGTCGGATTTCGTTAGCACGACCGGTTATTCTGGCAAACCGATACATGTGATGGTTGCCATTGGCACCGACGCAAAATTACTGCGGGCGGTGCTGGTCAAGCATTCCGAACCGATTGTTCTGATCGGAATCCCTGAACGCAAAATCAAAGCCATGACAGAAGGGTATTTCGGGCTCGATATTGTGGCCGAGGCCGAAGCTGGCGGTTCTGGCCATGACATTGACATCATTTCTGGCGCGACGGTGACCATTATGATCATCGACGATTCAATCGTGCGTTCCTCCATCAAGGTTGCGCGAATTCTGGGGCTTGGCGGTCTGGACAATGCTGCGGCAGAGGCCGCGCCGACCCACATCCTGAACATGGAAAACCGTGATGTTCTGGACTGGGTGACCATGGCAAGTGACGGAACGGTCCGGCGCATGACAATAGACATTAGCCAGATTAATGAGGCGTTTGCCGCCACAGGGGATCCGCGCGTTCTGAAGCACGCTGAAAAAGGCGATTCCGGCGATACATATATCGACCTGCACACGGCCCTGATTTCCGCACCCTCCATCGGCCTTAGCCTGTTGGGCGAAAATGAGTACGGCAATCTGGTCGAGTGGATGGACGAGGGCGAACAGGCCATCCTTGTTATGGGTCGCGGTGTATTTTCCTTTAAGGGCAACGGCTATGTGCGTGGCGGGATATTTGACCGTATCCAGTTGATACAAGGCGATATTTCGGTGCGTTTCCGTGATCGTCAACATCGCCGTCTGGGGACATTAGCAGCCTCTGGCGCGCCCTCGTTTGTCGAAATCGATATGTTCAAAATTCCGGCGGACAGCGAGTTTGATCCGACCAAGCCGTGGCGCTTGCAATTGTTGGCACAGCGCGTGGTTGGGCCGATTGAAAAGACCTATCTGACCTATGATCTGGGCTACAATATCCCGTCGCAATACCTGACGGCGCTGGCCCCGCCTGTTGGGGCAACGCACATTGAATCCGATGAAGATGCAGCTGCCCGCAAGGCGCTTTGGCAGCGCATATGGAAAGCCAAGACCGTCGAGATAGGCTTGCTGGTGGGAATGTTGACGATTCTGACCGGAGTGTTCTTCTTCCAGATGCAGATCACCAAACATGCCCGCGCGTTCTACTGGTTCCGCATGGGGTTTCTGGTGGTGACGCTGGTCTTTCTGGGCTGGAATCAAAACGCGCAATTATCGGTTGTGAACTTGATGGCGCTGGGGACCGCGTTGACAACGGGTTTCAGTTGGGATGCGTTTTTGATGGATCCGCTTGTATTCATTCTGTGGACTTCGGTTGCGGTGACGTTGCTGTTCTGGGGGCGTGGCGGTTACTGTGGCTGGCTCTGCCCGTTCGGGGCGTTGCAGGAAATCACCAACCAGATTGCGCGCTTTTTCAAGGTTCCCCAATGGACATTGCCATGGGGATTACATGAGCGCCTGTGGCCGTTGAAATATATCATATTTCTGGGGCTGTTCGGGCTGTCGCTGGTATCAATCACACTGGCCGAATATTTTGCCGAAGTGGAGCCGTTCAAAACGGCGATCATCCTGAAATTCGTGCGCACATGGCCATACGTTCTATTTGCAACCGTCGTGCTTGGTATCGGTCTGTTTGTCGAGCGGTTCTACTGCCGCTACCTCTGCCCGCTTGGCGCGGCACTGGCGATCCCGGGCCGTATGCGGATGTTTGACTGGCTGAAACGCTACAAGGAATGTGGCTCCCCTTGCCAGACCTGCGCCAAAGAATGTTTCGTTCAGGCGATCCACCCCACGGGTGAGATTAACCCGAACGAATGTCTGTCCTGTCTGCACTGTCAGGTGCTGTATCAGGACCACTCGAAATGCCCCGTTGTCATCAAGACCGACAAACGACGGGCGAAGATGGCCACCAGCTCGGATGCGCTGGTCCGTCTAGTTAACCACCCAAACCATAACCAAACCAAGGAGTACAAGCATGTCTGATGATATTGTAGTCAAAAAAGGCCTGACGCGTCGCGCAGTCCTGACTGGCCCTGCCAAAGGGGCCGTTATTGCCGGAACGCTGGCTGCCGTTGGCGGCCTACCATCAACCGCAGCGGCCAAAGGTCTTGCGGAAGTTTCCCCGGGTGACCTTGATGAATACTACGGTTTCTGGTCCTCGGGTCAGGCTGGCGAGTTGCGTATTATGGGCGTGCCATCGATGCGCGAACTAATGCGCATTCCAGTGTTCAACCGTTGCTCGGCTACCGGCTGGGGCGACACGAATGAATCCAAGAAAATCCTGACCGAGGGCCTGATGCCCGAAACCAAGGAATTTCTGGCAAAACGTGGCGTGGAAACCTACCACAACG
>CAKZNY010000238.1 GCA_937132145.1 uncultured Paracoccaceae bacterium
CGCACCTCGCGCCACTTGCGCAGGCGTTCTTGTTCTTGTGCCAAACTCGGCGACTGAAGGGGGGCGTTATCAGGCATGTCGGGCGACCTCGTTCCAATAAGTGTTGCCGTATCCGCCTGCGTAATCGAGGATGTCCTGCGCTTCTTCAGCCGAGGAACATGGCAACAATTGCCCCGCGTGCAGGGCGTAAAACTTTGTGCAGAACCGGTTCAAAGTGCGGGCGTGGCGCGACATCAGGATCAATCCAGATCGGGTTAGGCGCTCCAGCAAAGCCGCCTCGCATTTGTCGCGAAAACTGTGATCCCCCGCGCTGGTGATGCCGTCACTTAGGTATGTGTCGAATTCGACCGACATGGAAAATGCAAACCCGAGGCGGGCGCGCATAACGGGGGCATATTGGCCGACTGGTCGATGGAAATACGCCCCGATGTCGGCGAAACTTTCGCAGTAGTCGGTGGTCTCGGTGACGTTACGACGCAGTAGGCGGGCGAGGAAGCGGACGTTCTCGGCCCCTGAAAGTCCTGCGTGAAAACCGGCCGTACTGCCAAGCGGGTGCGACAGGCTGTTATGGCGCTGGACGTGGCCGGAATCCGGGCGCTCAACACCCGATAGTATCCGTGCGAGGGTGGTTTTGCCCGCCCCCCCCAAGGCCAGAATGCCAATGCTTTCCTTGCGCGCAAACCGTGCGGATATATTGTTCAGGATGATGTTTGGACGGGTCTTGTCAGGGTGGTAACGGGTGACGTTGAAAAGGGTGATCATGTCAGCTCCATCCCGTCGCGACCGCGTTTGAAGGCGGTTTGCATGACGTAGGAGGCCATCAGGAATACGGCGGACACACCCAGCGGCACGGCCATGTTTGCGAAGTCAGACGTGTAGTCGAGGAAGACACCGGAGCGGGTAATCTCGATTGCGTGCAGTAGCGGGTTCCATTGCAGGTAGGGCAATAGGGTCGAGGGTAGTTCGGGCACCGTGAAAAAGATGCCGGAGATCCAGAACATTGGTCGCAAGACCACCGGAACCATGCGTTTGGCGGTTTCAGAGACCATTCCGAGGATCGCGGCAAAACGCCCGATGGCGGTGCCGAACACGGCGGTTAGCAGTAGGCCGTTGATGAATTCCAGCGGGTTGTGGATGGGGGTTGGGCCGAAGATTACGGATATCAACATCCAGATCATGACGAAGATGACGATGGCATTCAGCACCTCTAGCAAGGCGGCGGCGAACAGCAGGTCTGATACACGCACGCCGCCGAAATGGATAAGGTGTCGGTGGGTGCTGGCGACGCGGCTCATGGAGGTGATGGTGTAGCGGAACAGCACGTAGGGCACGACGCCCGTGGCGATGAAGGCCGGAGTGTCCACGGGGATCGCGGGGGTGCGGCCAAGCAGGGTGAAGAAAAACATCAGCGTACCGATCCACAGCAATGGCACAAGAAAGGTCCATGCATATCCCAACGGGTCGCCTGCAAAACGGCAGCGGACCTCGCGTAGCATGATGGTGTGGATGGTGCTGGCCCAGTTCCACGCGCCGTTTGCCAGATATGTCACGCGCGGGCCACCGATTTATGCGCAGGCTCGACGGGGGCTGTGCCGGATAACAGGTGCAGGGTTTTGGGCAGGATGCTGTCCATCGCGAAGGTTTTTGCGGCGAAGACGGCGGCGGATTTTCCCATGGTTTCGCGCTGCTTCTTATTTGTGGCCAGCGTCAGGAAATAGCCAAGGAATTGCGCCAGTTGTGGCTGCTCGGTAGAGCCGAGAAGGAAACCGGTCTGGTTGGGGATAAACGCTTCGGCAGCACCGCCTGCGGGGGTGGAAATGACGGGGATGCCGGATAATTGCGCCTCGATAAGCACGTTGGGCAACCCTTCAAGCCGCGAGGTCAGGCCGAGCGCGTCCATCTTTGACAGCCAATATCCCACGTTGCGGGATTTGCCGACAAACAGGCAGCGATGCGCGATGCCAAGTTCCTCGGCGTAAGATTGCGCGGTGGACAGCAGGGTGCCATCGCCGACCAGTATGAAGCGGCTGCAAGGGTGGGCGACCATCGCGGCGGCGGCGAATTCAAGCCACATGTGCGGGCGTTTGTTCTGGTCGAAACGGAAGACCGCGCCGAAGGTAAAATCGGCATCTGCTGTGGATTTCGCGAATTTGTCCCAGCGTTTACGCTCAAGATCGGTTCCATCCGAGCTAATCGCATCGGCGGCGTTATGGACGACGTGGATCGCATCGTCTGACAGGCTTAACCAACGGGCATAAGCATCCGCACCCGCGTGGGTGTTGGCAGAAAACGTCACGCCGGGGATTTTCGACAAGGCGATGTACATGTCGAAGTATTCGTTTTTCATCATTTCGGGGCGCAGGTCTGGCGGCATGCCGCGCAAGGATATGACGATGTGCGGGATATTGGCGGCAAGGGCTGCCAGCGCCGTACCCAGAACCGCGCCGTCTTGCCAGATATAGGCCACCTCGGGACGCATGGCGGATAGGTGCGGGGTTAAGCGCCGCACGGCCTCCAATGTTTGGGGGGGCAGGAAGCGGAGCAGGTTTTCCGGCAGGGTGGAAGCCCCCGCTGGAAGTTCGCTGATTATGGAAACGGGTATGTCGGCATCTTGCAGTTTGGGCAGGAAGAAATCGCGACCTCGTTCAGGGGACAGGGTGGAAACGAAGACCTCGACAGGGCCGGTGATGCCAATCTGGTCGGGGTCACTGATCGACTGGCTGCGTTTCATTTCAACGGCTAATCGGGTCATCTGGCGTTCCGCGCCCCCCGCGCCAAGCGAGCCGGTGATGAAGGCGACCCCGCCGATATGTGGCGAGATCGACGCGACAGGCGAGCGGTGCTGAAACTGTTGCAACGCTTGCGACAAGGCTGCGGACGGAGTTAGCGAACGAGCAGGTTTGGGCGCGATGTAGTTTTCGAATAGGCCATCGAACAAAAAGTTCCCGAAGTCTTCGGAATAATGCGCGAGGCTGGTTTGTGCATCCGACATCGCCGCAGCTTGCCCGAACGCCTGCATGGAGGGCGTCGGGTTGAACAGCGGCAGGTTCAGACTTTGCGCGACGCCTTCAACCATCGCGATATAGGCGGCACGGCTGGCGATGGGCGCATTGTTTGTGGTCAGAGCATTGCAATGGGTAATGAAAACGACGTTTGGCAGGCGATCGCGCATATCGGTTAAGTCGCGCGTCAGGCTCTCGGGGGTTGAAAGGGTGCGGGTCAGATTGCGCAGCAAGTCTTGATCGCTCATGGACAGGATTTGGAAAGTTTCCTGTTCCTTCAGGAATGCCTGTTTAGCCTTTTCCTGCGTGCCATCCGCAATCCGCCAAAAATCGAGGGTGCGCTGCTTGTCGGCGAAGAAATCGGCGAAGTGGCGGGTGACATAGTTCAGCTGGACATGCGTGTCGGCAATCCGCAGGAGTTTGGTGGAGGACAGCTCGACAAAATAAATATCGGATGTTGGATGCGTAAGGCCTGCGAGGGCGTCCATATCGGTATTGGGCATCAACAGCGGCAGGATTTCCGCCCGTGGCGTAAACTCGCCCTGAAGAAACCGGATTTGCTGCAAAGCCTCGGCGCTGGTGTGGGTGTAGCCATAGATGCGGTCCGTGTTGTTAATCACCGGATGCGTCGAGGGGGCCGCCTTGAACGGGGTGCAAATGCGGCAAGAGCCGATGGCGGTTATCCTTGTCAATTCTCGCAATGTGGACACTCCAAATGATTAGTGTCCTTTTAAACTTGGGGAAATTGATTAAAAAATCGTAAAATTTGTTGAAAATTCCCGGAAGCGCCATTTACGTCGCGTCAAAAGCCAGTGAACAAGCGTTCAGATAATTGACCTGCGTGGAAGCGGCGATAAGGTTGATAGGGACATTATTTTTGAACACCAGCAACGGGGAGGGGCAAGTATGGGCTCCAATATCGAAAGCATTCTGGCGGCGGCACGCAGCCACACGGACGAGGTTATCAAACCGAACGTGAACGCATGGAACAAGGCTGGCGTTTGGCCGCGTGATGCGTCTGACAAAGCGGGGGCTTTGGGTTTGACTGGGCTTTTTGCGCCGGAAGAATGGGGCGGGCAGGGCCTGTCGCTGGGCGACGGTATTCAGGTTTATGAAGAGCTTGGCAAAGGTGACGGGGCCTATGCATTCACGCTGTCCATGCACAACATTTGCACGTATGCGACCTGTGGCTTTGGAACGGACGCATTCAAAGACAAATGGGCGCGCGATCTTACCTCGGGCAAGAAGCTCGCGAATTTTGCGCTGACAGAACCGCAATCGGGGTCGGATGCGGCGAACATGTATACGCGCGCCGTTGTTAACGGCGATGGGACGTGGACGATTAATGGCGCGAAAGCGTGGGTTTCACTGGCGGGCGAGGCGGATATTTACTTTACCGTGGTGAAAACCAGCGATGAACCGGGCCATAAGGATATGGCGATGATTGCCATTCCGGCGGATACCAAGGGCATTAGTTTTGGTCCGCGCTATGACACATCGTCCTACGAGTTCCTGCCGCTGAGCGAGATGTATTTTGACAATGTGGTGGTGTCCGAGGACAACATCATCATGGCCGTTGGCACGGGATTGCAGGGGGCGCTTATGGCGATTGATATTGCAAGGGTCTCGATTGCGGCGGGGTGTTGCGGGTTGATCGAAAGCGCGCTGGATACGGCGCTGGCCTATTCTAAAAACCGCAAGATGTTCAAGGGTGTTAACCTTGATCTTGAGGGTATCCAGTGGATGCTGGGCGATGTTGCGACCGATCTGGTTACATCGCGCCTTTTGTATAAGGCGGCTGCAAATGCGCTTGGCACCCCCGAGGGGCCGTTGATGGCCGCGCACGCCAAGCGTTTTGTGCCCGATGCTGCCGTGAAGGCCGCCAATACCTGTACCCAAGTAATGGGGGGGATGGGATTGTTGCAATCCTACGGGATGGATCGCCTTAGCCGCCTGTCGCAAATGCTGCGGATTGTGGATGGTACGACAGAGATCAGCCGTGTAGTCATAGGGCGAGCTTTACAAAAACGTGCCGAGGGGCTGCCGGATATTCCGGTCCCCAAGGGTTATAAGGAGAAGTAAGATGGGTTTTAACGCTTTAGTAGTGACGCGGGACGAGGATAAGAAAACCTCCGCATCTGTTCAACAGTTGGAAATCAGCGATCTGCCGCATGGCGACGTGATTGTGGCGGTCGAATATTCTTGTGTGAACTACAAAGATGGCCTTTGCATTGGCCCGGGCGGTGGGTTGGTTCGTAACTATCCGCATGTTCCGGGTATTGATTTTGCCGGTGTTGTCGAGAGTTCGGACGACCCCCGCTACAAGGCGGGTGACAAGGTTGTTCTGACGGGCTGGCGTGTTGGCGAGGCGCATTGGGGTGGGTATTCCCAGAAGGCTTCGGTCAAAGCGGATTGGCTGGTGCCACTACCCGATGGTTTGACAACGCGCCAAGCGATGGCGGTGGGCACGGCCGGGTTTACGGCGATGCTGGCGGTTATGGCGCTTGAGGATCACGGGCTGGAAAAAAACCGCGGTCCGGTCTTGGTGACAGGTGCTTCGGGGGGTGTTGGCTCGGTCGCGACGGCGATTTTGGCGAACCTTGGCTACGAGGTTGCAGCGGTGACAGGGCGGCCGGAAACAGCGGATTACCTGAAATCTTTGGGGGCGACACAGATTGTGGCGCGCGAAGAGATTAACGAAACCACGAAACGTCCCCTTGAGAGCGAAAACTGGGCTGGCTGTATTGATGCCGTTGGCGGAGACATGCTGGCACGGGTTCTGGGCCAAATGAAGTATGGAGCTTCGGTGGCCGCCGTTGGCTTGGCTGGTGGCATGGGCCTGCCTACGACCGTGATCCCTTTCTTGTTGCGGGCGGTGAACCTGTTGGGGATCGACAGTGTTATGCAACCTTATGACAACCGCGTTCGGGCGTGGCAGCGGATTGCCAAAGACTTGCCGATGGATAAGCTGGAAAGCATGATCCAGCCTGCAACTTTGAGTGATTTGCCGGCATTGGGTAAGGATATTCTAAAGGGGCAGGTTAAGGGCCGAATTGTCGTGGACGTGAATGCGTAAGTGCATTTGAGTATTTAGAAAAGCGAGAAGGTAGGGTTTTGATGGCTAAGCTTGATATAGAGTTTATCCGTTCGCAATTTCCGGCGTTTGATGAACCCTCGTTGCAGGGGCAGGCGTTTTTTGAAAATGCGGGCGGGTCGTATACCAGCAAGTTCGTGATTGATCGGCTGCACCGATATTACACACAGCGTAAGGTGCAGCCCTATGCGCCTTACGAGGCCTCGCGTTTAGCTGGCGACGAGATGGACGAGGCGCGTGCGCGTTTGGCGGGTGTTTTGAACATTCCGGCAAATGATCTTAGCTTTGGTCCATCGAGCACGCAGAACACTTATGTGTTGGCGCAGGCGTTTGGGCAGATGCTGTCGATGGGGGACGCAATTATCGTCACCAATCAGGACCACGAGGCGAACACTGGCCCTTGGCGTCGTTTAGTCGAGCGTGGAATCGAGGTTCGTGAGTGGAAAGTTGATAAGGATACCGGATTTCTGGACCTGTCTGACTTGTCGAACCTGCTGGACGAGAAGGTGAAACTGGTGGCGTTTCCGCATGTCTCCAACATTGTCGGGCAAATCAATCCGGTGGCCGAGATTTGTGCGATGGTGAAGGCGGCGGGGGCGGTTTCTTGCGTCGATGGCGTCAGTTTTGCACCCCACGGGTTGCCAGACATCAAAGCGTTGGGCGCGGATATTTATTTGTTCTCGGCGTATAAGACATTTGGGCCACATCAGGGGATTATGTATGTCGATGCTGATTTGGCGGCGCGACTGCCAAATCAGGGGCATTATTTCAATGCGGACTCGCCCAGCAAACGCTTTACACCTGCGGGGCCGGATCATGCGCAAATCGCGGCCTCGGCCGGGATGGTGGATTATATCGAGGCGGTGCATGACCATCATTTTGACAAAGATGTATCGTTAGCAGAAAAAGCGCGGGCAACTTTGAAATTGCAAGCGGCGCATGAAGCCGAGCTGTTGACGCCTTTGCTGGAGTATTTGCGCGCGCGCAACGATGTGCGCATAATCGGAGCGGACAAGGCGGAAGGCCGCGTTCCAACTGTGGCGCTGGGACTTCATCGTGCTGGCGAGGATGTTGCGCGGGATTTGGCCAAGCACGGCATCATGGCAGGTGGTGGTGATTTCTATGCTGTGCGCTTGCTGGAAGGGCTTGGCATTGATCCGTCCCACGGGGTGCTGCGGTTAAGTTTTGTGCATTATACCAATGCCCAAGAGGTGGAAAAACTGATGAAAGCGCTGGATCAAACACTGTAGCGACCTATCCTGATTAAGAAAAAATTAACATTTTTGCTTGCTTCCTGACCCGCCAAGTTTACCCTGTCGCAAACGCTCGTAACAGGAGAGACATGATGCCAACGGCTGCAAAACTGGTTGCTTCGATATTGTTGGCCATATCGGGGGTTATCGTTGTGACTGTCGCGGTGAATATCTATCCGGACATTGCAAGGCGTTCGGTTGGATTGACCAGTGCAGCGGTGCTTGCGGGGATTTTTGTCGGCTGGCGCGGCTTGGGGAAGAAAATCACGGAGGACGAGGGTACGGGCATTATGTCTGGCCTGAAAGCAGGGATCTCGATGTTTGTCTGGGTGATTTTCCTGTATGCATTGGAAGACATGATCGGGGGCATCAAGGACAATGCGTATTATCAACCGATGAATGCGCTGTTAGTTATTCCTGCGAGTATGATTAAATACGGGCAGATGGCGTTGAATGTGCCGATTATGGGGACGATGGTGGTTCTGGCCGGTATCGTTGGCAAAATGACTAAATCGGCCGACAAACGCTGGGTTTGAAGGAAATTCCACAGGGTTTAGGCCTTGCTTCGGGCCGGTTTGGTAAATAAATCTGTTTGGCAGATAAATACGAAGGAATGACCATGAACCGCTATGCAGATTTACCCCAAACTGTTGGAAATACGCCGCTTATACGGCTTAACAAGGCCTCGGAATTGACGGGGTGCGAGATTTACGGCAAAGCGGAATTCATGAACCCCGGGCAATCCGTTAAGGATCGCGCGGCGCTGGCCATTATCGAGGATGCCATCGCCAAGGGCGACCTGAAACCCGGCGGAACCATAGTCGAGGGGACGGCGGGGAACACCGGCATCGGTCTGGCGTTGGTGGGCGCGGCGATGGGTTTCAAGACGGTTATCGTTATTCCTGACACGCAAAGTCAGGAAAAGAAGGACATGATCCGGCTGGCTGGCGCACATCTGGTCGAAGTTCCGGCGGCACCTTATTCCAACCCCAACAACTTTGTGCGCTATTCCGAACGGCTAGCAAAAGCACTAAGCGCGACCAATCCCAACGGCGTTGTCTGGGCAAACCAGTTTGACAATGTCGCCAACCGGCAAGCGCATATCGATACAACCGCCCCCGAGATTTTTGAGCAAACAGACGGCAAGATTGACGGATTCATATGTTCGGTTGGCTCCGGCGGTACGCTGGCTGGCGTGGCCATTGGCCTGCATGAACGCAACAAAGACATCAAGATCGGGTTGGCGGACCCTGACGGCGCGGCGATTCATAATTTTTATACCAATGGGGTGCTAAAAGGCGAGGGTTCCTCGATTATGGAGGGGATCGGGCAGGGGCGGATTACGGCGAACCTTGAGGGGTTGTCCGTGGACTTTTCCTATAACATTCCCGATAGCGAGGCCTTGCCCGTAGTGTTCGATATGCTGGCAGACGAGGGGCTTTGCCTTGGCGGCTCGTCCGGTATCAACGTGGCGGGTGCGATGCGGATGGCCAAAGATATGGGGCCGGGCAAGATGATTGTGACCGTGCTGGCCGATTATGGCACGCGCTATCAGTCAAAACTGTTTAATCCGGTGTTCTTGCGTGAAAAAGGCCTGCCGGTGCCAGCATGGCTGGACGGTGAGGCTGCCGATATGCCGGATGTTAGGGAATAAAGGGTTAACCAGATGAGAATACTGATTGTCGCGTTACAGACTGCATTGATTGCCATGTTTATGGCGAACGCGGGGTTTGCCCAAAGTGATGATACAGAAATGGTTAACGCTTGGGTCGCAACGGCAACGCGAGCGGAAGGCGTTTTGGAAACCAGTCTGGCCTCGACAGCCGCGTTGGAAAATCTACGCGCTGAACTGGTAGCGCAACGCAGCGAGGCGTTGGGCTTGGAGGTTGTTAGCCAAAGCAAAATCGCGCCTTTGCGTACCGAACTCGACGCGCTTGGCCCGCCCCCGAGCGAAGGGGTTGTCGAGGCTTTGGAAATTGCTACCAGACGAACGGAGCTTGAGGCAAAAATTGTTCAGGAAACAGTTCCCTTACTGCTGGCCCAAGCCAGCTATCGCCGTGCGGATAGGCTGATTCGCGAGATTAACACGGTGATCCGCACACGTTTTTCCGACACGTTGATGGCACTGGGGCCATCTCCGCTGGATCCGACACTTTGGCCCAAAGCGTTTAAAGATGTTTCACATTATGCCACCCGACTGGTTGGCGAAGTGCGCGATACGTTCTCGCAAGCGGCAAGCCGGACCTCGCTGGCACAAAAAGCCCCGCTGGCTCTGTTGTTTGCAGGGTTGGGTCTGTGGATGCTGTTGGGCGTGCGACGCGGTTTTGCCGATTTGGTTAAACGCGGACTATCCCAAGGCAAGGAGGTCACGCTGTGGCAATCCTCGCTAGCCGACCTAGCCCGTTTACTGGTTCCAAGCGTGGGCGCTGCCGCGGTGATTTTTGCCATTAGCAGTTCTGAACTGGCAGGCGCGTGGGGCACCGCAATTGTCGATGTGCTACCACAAATCGCCTTGGCCCTGATAGCCGCCCCGTGGCTGGGTCACAGCGTGTTTGGCGCGACACAAAAGGGCGAAGGCGACGCTGGCGCGCGCTCTGGCTACAGGATGAGCGTCTTGTTGGGGGGGGTGTTTGCTGCGTCTGTGCTATTGTCGGCGGTTTCCGTTCAAGGCGAATTTTCCACAGGAACGCAAGCGGTACTGGGCTTCCCGTTGGTTCTCGTCGCGGCATTCCTGTTTTATCGCCTGTCCAGAATATTCAAAACCGGTTGGTCCGCCGATCTGAATTCGAATGGCGAGGCGGAAACTTCGGAATTCATATTCTCGTCCATCCTGTCCCGCGTGCTGCTTGTATTCGCGATCGTTGCACCGATATTCGCTGCAATCGGATACTTTTCAGCCGCGCGATTCCTTGTGTTTCCGACAATCGTAACGCTCGGTCTGTTAACCACACTATTGGTGCTGTTCGACCTGATCCGCACATTTCTGGACTATTGGATAGAGGGCGACGAGCACGAGCTTCGCCGAGACCAAACCCGCTTGATCCCTGTGTTCGTCGGCTTTGTGCTAACGCTCGGTGCCTTACCATTGCTGGCGTTGATCTGGGGGGCGCGACCAAGCGATCTGCTGGAAATATGGGGCTGGTTAAGCGACGGCATCGCGATTGGCGAAAGCCGCTTTTCCCTGACAGACCTGCTGGTTTTCGTCGTGGTGTTCGGAGTTGGCTACACAATTACACGGCTGTTGCAAAAGATGCTCCGCAACACCGTACTGCCGCGCACAAAGATGGATATAGGCGGAAAAACGGCGGTATTAACCGGCGTGGGATATGCAGGTGTAACCATTGCCGCGTTGGCAGCGATTTCGGCCACCGGGCTTGATCTGTCCAATCTTGCGATTGTCGCGGGTGCATTATCGGTTGGTATCGGTTTTGGCCTGCAAGCAATTGTTTCGAATTTTGTGTCAGGCATCATCCTGCTGGTAGAGCGCCCGATCAAGGAGGGTGACTGGATTATCGCAGGCGGCCACGAGGGAATTGTGCGCAAGATTTCGGTCCGTGCGACACTGATAGACACCTTTGACCGGTGCGCCGTGGTTATCCCGAACTCGGACCTGATTGCAGGCAGTGTTTTGAACTGGAATGCACCGGATTTAACCGCACGCGTGAAAGTGCCGATCGGTGTGGCGTACGGAACAGATCCTGAAAAAGTTAAAAGGGTATTACTGTCGATTGCGACCGACCATTCTGGAGGGATGAAGTATCCTGCCCCTTCGGTGGTGTTCAAGAGTTTCGGCGCCAGCTCACTGGATTTCGAGCTGCGCGTATTCATTCGCGACGTAAATCAAATCCTGACGGTACGCTCGGATATCAACTTCGCGATCGCTCGGCGGTTTGCCGAAGAAGGTATCGAAATTCCGTTTGAGCAGCACGATGTGACGCTGAAAAACGTCGATCAGATCGGGGCGGCCATAGGGAAGGCGATTAAGGGCATTGGTTCCGATAGCAAGTAGTCCTCAACGGGAATTTTTGTGGCAATGTTCCCGTCAAACTACTGATCCGAAAATCTTATTCCAAGCTTGCGTTTATACCTTGATCTGGCCTCCAAGAGCAGTATATAGACCCCCAACGGACAGGTGGCCGAGTGGTCGAAGGCGCACGCCTGGAAAGCGTGTAGGCGGGTAACTGTCTCCAGGGTTCGAATCCCTGTCTGTCCGCCAGATACTCTTTTCACCCAATATCAATCAATGGCTTAGAATAAGGTTTACTCCTTATTTATAAGCACTTCTGTCATATATCTATCTTTTC
>CAKZNY010000239.1 GCA_937132145.1 uncultured Paracoccaceae bacterium
TTCGCTGACTTGCAATAAATGGCCTCGCGACCCGACGTTTCGGATTGCGCTTTCAAATAATCGGCATAGGGTTGCCGAATGACCAAAAAGAAAATGTCCGAGGGTGCCGTTTGGCTGAACCGGACAACTCCACCACATGTAATTACGCTTGTGCTGCTCGCCAGCATTTCCGCGTTGAATATGAATATAATCCTGCCGTCGCTACCCGGAATGACAACCTATTTTGATACGGATTACGGGGTTATGCAGTTGGCAATCTCGGCCTATTTCGGGGTTATGGCGGTGCTGCAACTGATCATCGGCCCCCTGTCAGACCGCTTCGGTCGTAGGCCGGTTTTGCTGGGCGGGCTAACGATATTCCTATTGGCAACAATCGGTTGCATCTTTTCCCCCAATATCGAGGTTTTTCTGTTTTTCCGCCTTGTCCAAGGTACGGTTGCCGCCGGAATGGTCCTGTCCCGCGCCATCGTGCGCGACATGGTGGAGCCATGGGAGGCCGCAAGCATGATCGGCTACATCACCATGGGCATGTCGCTGGTGCCAATGATCGGCCCTGTGCTTGGCGGCTATCTGGACCAGAATTTCGGCTGGCAAAGCTCCTTCACGCTGGTACTGGTTTTCGGCTCGCTGGTCCTGTGGCTGGTCTGGGCCGATTTGGGTGAAACCAACACCAATAAGTCCGCCAGCTTCAAAGCGCAGTTCAAAGCCTACCCTGAACTCATCCGCTCCCGCCGGTTCTGGGGCTATGCGCTGTCCGCAGGCTTCGCCTCCGGCGCGTTCTTCGCCTTCCTTGGCGGCGCACCCTTCGTCGCGATCGAGCTGCTTGGCCTCGACCCCGCCCAAATGGGGCTGTATTTCGTCTTTATTTCCATGGGGTACATGGGCGGTAATTTCCTTGCCGGACGGTACTCCAACGTCATCGGTATGAATAGAATGATGCTGTTTGGCAGCATTGTCGCCGTGTTCGGAATGCTGCTGGTAGTCGTCTTGTGGTCGGTCGGCTTACAACATCCGCTCTCGCTTTTCGGATCGATCATGTTTGTCGGCATCGGCAACGGCATGACCCTGCCAAACGCCAACGCGGGTATCATATCCGTTCGCCCGCATTTGGCCGGAAGTGCCTCGGGGTTGGGTGGCGCAGTGATGATCGGTGGCGGCGCAGGCCTATCCGCGATCACTGGCGCGATGTTGACAATTGAAACCGGCGCATGGCCGTTGCTGTTCATGATGCTAGCGTCCGCCGCTCTTGCCGTCGTCACCAGTTCTTACGTGATCTACGTGGCCAGCAAAGCGGGCGAGCTTGGGCATCGCGGCGAGGTCAAGTAAATCTATTTCGCAGGTGCAGCATTTTAACATTGACATAGGCGCGCAAGATTGTGATGAAATACCCAAAGAAAACGTAACTTCATTACCGCAAGGATTCTCGTCATGAGCTTCAAGGTCCAACCAGCATCTCCCGCCCGCCCGAACCGCTGCCAACTGTTTGGCCCCGGCTCCCGCCCCGCGATTTTCGAGAAAATGGCCGCCAGTGCCGCAGATGTTGTCAATCTGGATCTGGAAGATTCCGTCGCCCCCGCCGACAAAGACGAGGCCCGCGCCAACGTCATCAAAGCCATCAACGAAATCGACTGGGGCACCAAAACCCTCTCGGTTCGTATCAACGGTCTGGACACCGAATTCTGGTATCGCGACGTGGTCGAAATCCTCGAGCAAGCAGGCGATCGCATCGATCAGTTCATGATCCCCAAGGTAGGCTGTGCCGCCGACATATATGCAGTGGATGCATTGGTAAGCTCGATTGAGGCCGCCAAAGGCCGGACCAAACCGATTAACTTCGAGGTAATAATCGAATCCGCCGCAGGCCTTTCCCACATCGAAGAAATCGCCGCCTCCAGCCCGCGCATGGTCGCGATGAGCCTTGGCGCCGCCGATTACGCCGCCTCCATGGGCATGCAAACGACAGGCATCGGTGGCACACAGGATAACTATTACATGCACACGCCAAACGGCGACAAACACTGGGGCGACCCGTGGCACGCGGTTACCGTGGCCATCGTCGCCGCTTGCCGCACCCACGGCCTGCTACCAGTCGACGGCCCGTTCGGCGATTTTTCCGACGATGCAGGTTTCATGGCACAAGCACACCGTTCCGCCGCGCTGGGCATGGTCGGAAAATGGGCCATCCACCCCAAACAAATCGTGCTGGCAAACGAGGTATTCACCCCCTCCAAAGCCCAAGTCACCGAGGCCCGCGAAATCATCGCCGCAATGGCGGTCGCAACCTCCGGAGGGCAGGGTGCTGCGGTTTACAAAGGCCGCCTGATCGACATTGCCTCGATCAAGCAGGCCGAGGTGATCGTAAAACAGGCCGAGATGATTTCTAGCGACACCTAATTCTATCTGGCCCTTGTAAACCCGCACAACCGCCGAGCGACAGCGAGGCCACGCCCAACGGGAAGGGCTTGATCTTCGATCATTCCCTGACGGACGGGAGCGCTCCCGCCTGTTGTGCGAAACCCTGCGGGTGTCACAAACAGTTGGGCCAAGCCTCGCTGGCGCTCGGCGATTGTGCCTATAGGCAGGTGGGCGTCTAAATTTCGGGTAATAGCGAGCTGGATGTTTCACATCGCTAGTTCAAACTTGCAATTCATTTGCGCTGAGGTCATATAATCCCTGAAACATTATCCGGGGCGACGCTATGCATAACTATCTCGAATTCGAAAAACCGCTTGCTGAAATCGAAGGCAAGGCCGAGGAACTTCGGGCTTTGGCGCGCCAGAACGAAGAGATGGACGTCACCAAAGAGGCCGCCGCTTTAGATGCCAAAGCGATATCCTTGCTGAAAGACATGTATAAAAAGTTAACACCGTGGCAGAAGTGTCAGGTGGCGCGGCACCCTGATCGCCCGCATTGCAAAGACTATATCGAGGCCCTGTTCACCGAATTCACCCCCCTTGCTGGCGACCGCAGCTTTGCCGACGATCACGCCGTGATGGGTGGTTTGGCGCGGTTTAACGACCAGCCGGTTATGATTATTGGCCATGAAAAAGGTAACGACACCAAATCCCGTATCGAGCGGAATTTTGGCATGGCGCGCCCCGAAGGATACCGCAAAGCTGTGCGTCTGATGGATCTCGCGGATCGTTTCGGCCTGCCGGTTATCACTTTGATTGACACAACTGGCGCCTATCCCGGCAAAGGCGCGGAGGAGCGCGGGCAATCCGAAGCCATCGCGCGTTCCACCGAAAAATGCCTCTCCATCGGCGTGCCACTGATTGCCGTGATCATCGGCGAGGGTGGCTCCGGCGGGGCCGTGGCGTTTGCGGCTGCCGACAAACTGGTAATGCTTGAGCACTCGGTTTACTCCGTGATCTCCCCCGAGGGCTGCGCGTCGATCCTTTGGAAAGATTCCAGCAAAATGCGCGAAGCGGCCGAGGCTCTGCGCCTGACCGCACAAGATTTGCAAGAACTTGGCGTCGCCGATGAAGTCATCCCCGAACCCGTAGGTGGTGCACAACGCGATCCGGCCGGGACAATCGCATCGGTTGGCGAAAAGATTGCAACCTTGCTGAAGGATCTGAATAAATTCGACGCCAAAACCCTGCGCAACGCACGCCGCCAAAAGTTCCTCGATTTGGGCAGCAAAGCCCTCGTCGCCTAAATAGTTAACAAACCCGTCCGCAAAATCGTATGTACGTGTTGTGCACGCATTGTGCACAGGTTGTGCATACGAAAATCACGCCGTTTTGCTAAAAGGTTAACGCCCCAAAATCAGCGCGTAGGCACCGGCGGATCGACCCGATAGTCGTAGAATCCGCGCTGGGATTTGCGCCCCAACCATCCGGCCTCGACATATTTCACCAGCAACGGGCAAGGGCGGTATTTCGTATCCGCCAGACCGTTATAAAGCACGTTCATAATCGCCAGACAGGTGTCCAAACCGATGAAATCCGCCAGCTCCAGCGGCCCCATGGGGTGGTTCGCGCCCAGCTTTAACGAAGTATCAATACTTTCAACCGTCCCCACCCCTTCATAGAGGGTATAGACGGCCTCGTTTATCATCGGCATCAAGATACGGTTAACGATGAATGCGGGGAAATCTTCGGCGCTTGCAGAGGTTTTTCCAAGCTTGGTAACCACGATTTTCAGCGCTTGGTACGTCTCATCATCCGTGGCGATTCCGCGAATAAGTTCAACCAGTTGCATGATCGGAACAGGGTTCATGAAATGGAGCCCCATGAACCGTTCAGGCCGGTCCGTCGCCGCCGCCAGCCGTGTGATAGAGATTGACGAAGTGTTTGACGTAAGGATCGTATTGTCGCCCAGATGCGGGGCCAGACTTGCGAAAATCTGATGCTTGATATCTTCGCGCTCAGTTGCTGCCTCGATGATCAGATCGGCTTTTCCAATCACTGCGATATCCATTTCCATATGGATTCGCGTCATCGCGGCATCTTTATCAGAAGCGGTGATTTTCCCACGCGTAACCTGCCGCGCAATATTCTTCTCGATCAGGGCATGGCAGGCGTTCAGGGCATCCTCGGAGACATCGTTAACCATAATGTCATATCCGGCGAGCGCAAAAACATGGGCGATTCCGTTGCCCATTTGCCCCGCACCAATGACCGCTACCGTTTTGATATCCATGGAAAAACCCTATGTCTGTGTTCTGAAACCCCTTTGAACATAGGCTGTGTGCGGGGTGCGGGCAACCTGTTTGTGCGCGCCGTTAACCCCCTGTCAATCTTTAGGTGAAATTGTAGGGAGGGAAACGAAATTTAAGGTCGTCATTAAGGGGGCAGCATGGCGTATGGCATCGTGATTGAAGAAACAGGAGGGGTGGATTTGTACCGTTTTGGCCGCAGTAAACAGATATTTCGCGGGCCAAAGCCTGATTTGCGTGAACCATATTTCACGTTCATCGGCGGCTCGGAACCCTTCGGGAAATTCGTGTTGGAACCCTATCCCAAGCTGGTCGAAAACCGGATCGGGCAAACCTGCGTGAACTTGGGAACGCCGGGTGCCGGGCCCGGTTTCTTCCTCAAGGATCCCGTGGTTCTGGAAACCTGCTCGCGATCGCTTCGGTGCGTTGTGCAAGTGATGGATGCGGCCCCGTTATCGAACCGTATGTACGAGGTGTACCCGCGCCGAAACATGCGGTTGCGTTATGTTTCCGGTGTACTTCGAACGCTTTACCCGCAGGTGGATTTCTCGGGCTACAGGTACGTTTCGGCCATGATTCGAAAGCTGAAAGAGGTCGACAGCGAGGCGTATAAAGTCGTGCTAGCGGAGCAGCGCTCGGCGTGGCTGGCGCGGATGTTGGAGCTTTTGCAAGATATTGAAACCGCCAAAACATTACTATGGATACGGCCTGAGGGGGGCAATAATTTGGATCAAACTGTAACGCAAGAAATGGTGAACGTGTTGGCGCCGCACGTTGATAACGTCTTGACGGTTCCGGTAACGGTACCGGAAAACGGTGGCCGTGGTCTGACTGGTTTACGCAAAGATACCGGCTGGATGACGCGGGCTGTGCATGCGGAAATCGCGGCTGTGATTTCGGCAGAGTTGCAAGCCTTGCAGCCACAAAAAAGGCCCGCTTGAGACTGCGGGCCTTGATCGAATGGTTTGTGGTTTAGTCCAGGGCTTTTTCTAGCGCAGGTACGGCCTCGAAGAGATCGGCAACCAGACCGTAATCGGCAACCTGGAATATCGGAGCCTCTTCATCTTTGTTAATCGCAACAATGACTTTGGAGTCCTTCATCCCGGCCAAATGCTGGATCGCGCCGGAAATACCGATGGCGATATATAGGTCAGGGGCAACAACTTTACCTGTCTGACCAACTTGCCAGTCATTCGGCGCATAACCGGAATCAACCGCCGCGCGGGAGGCACCAACAGCTGCACCAAGTTTGTCGGCCAGCTTTTCGATAATTGCGAAGTTCTCTTCGGAGCCAAGACCACGCCCACCGGAAACAACGATACTGGCAGAGGTGAGTTCTGGACGATCAGAGGTTTGAACTTTATCCTCGACCCATTCGGAAAGACCAGGGTTTGCAGCGGCGGAAATGCTTTCCACGGATGCTGAACCGTTTGATCCAGCAGCTTCAAATCCGGCGGTGCGAATGGTTAACACTTTCTTAGGGTCACTGGATTGCACCGTCTGTATGGCGTTGCCAGCATAGGTCGGGCGTACGAATGTGTTGCCATCAGTTATGCCGGTCACGTCGGAAATCACCATGACATCCAGCAGGGCCGCAACGCGCGGCAGGATATTTTTGCCCGACGTCGTCGCAGGTGCCACGATATGTTCATAATCGCCAGCCAACGAAACGATCAGGTCGGCGATTGGTTCGGCCAGCCCGTTGCCATAGGCAGCGTCGTCAGCACAAAGGACTTTCGCAACACCGTTTAGCTTGGCCGCCGCATCCGCAGCACCAGAACATCCGGCAGAGGCGCAAAGAACCGTTACATCACCCAGCGCTTGCGCGGCCGTGACGGCTTTGGCGGTTTGGTCAACGGAAAGTTCGGCGCCATTTGTTTCGGCAAGAAGTAGTACAGCCATCAGAGGACCCCCGCTTCGTCTTTAAGTTTTGCAACCAGTTCGGCCACATCGGCAACCATAACACCAGCGGCACGTGTGGCAGGCTCGGTCGTGCCCAGAATAGTCAGGCGCGGGGATACGTCAACGCCGTAATCAGCAGGCGTTTTCACGTCCATCGTTTTACGTTTCGCCTTCATAATATTGGGAAGGGAGGCGTAACGTGGCTCGTTAAGGCGAAGATCGACCGTCACAATCGCAGGCATTTTGACCTTGATCGTTTGTAGGCCGCCGTCAACTTCGCGGGTAACTGTGGCGTGCTCGCCGCCGATTTCCAGCTCGGAAGCATAGGTCGCTTGCGACCAACCCAACAGCGCCGAGAGCATCTGGCCCGTGGCATTCATGTCGTTGTCGATGGCCTGTTTTCCGGCCAGAACCAGCGAGGGTTTCTCCTCGTCGATCACGGCTTTCAGCAGTTTGGCGACGGCGAGAGGCTCGATGTCAGTGTGCACATCCTCGGTCGCGACGATCAGGATCGCGCGGTCCGCCCCCATGGCCAAAGCGGTCCGCAAGGTTTCCTGCGATTGCTTGACGCCGATGGAAACCACGATGATCTCCTCGACTTTACCAGCCTCTTTCAGGCGGATTGCTTCTTCGACAGCGATTTCGTCGAAAGGGTTCATCGACATTTTAACGTTTGCCAGATCAACACCGCTTCCGTCCGCTTTGACGCGCACTTTCACGTTATAGTCGATCACACGTTTGACAGGCACAAGCACCTTCATTTTTGCGTAACTCCGAGTTAATGTCCCGTTAACGGGACGATTGTCCAATTATTTCGGCCGCAGTGAAGCAGTAGTTTTGCTGCACCGCAAGACAAACATTACGTCACGTTGGATATTTTTTGTGAATTAACCGATTATTTAGATTTGTGCTGTAATTATTTACGACAGGCAGGTCGGAAACCAGTGCTGTGCGATGCACGCTGCCTGCTAAATCCAGAGAATTAACAAAAAGTTACTGCGCGTCCGGCGTTGTCGGGCCGTGTTTTCCGTTGAAAGGGATTAAAATGGCGATTGATACATACAAAAATATGATGGGTGGACTGGAATCCCCGGCACGCGTGGCAGCGGCGGTTACACCGGACGATCTTAACGATTTAGTAAACACTTCGCGTTCTATTTATGTCGGAACTGCCGGAGATGTGGCGGTCCATATGATCGGGCAGAGCGCGCCTGTGGTTTTCAAAGCGGTTCCGGTGGGCATTTTGCCGATACGGGTCGATCGCGTTTTGGCGACGGGGACGACGGCCGCCGATATCGTGGCGCTGTGGTAAGGCGATGCAGCTTTCCTTGAAAATGGGGCTTGGCGGATCGCGTGCGCGCGGAGCCAAGGGGTTTGATGCTTTCGCGGTTTTGGGCGCGCGGGACGGGTTTGCCATCGATTTCACCAAAAACCGGATGGTCGTGAATGATTCGGCCAATCCGGCGAATGCTTTTGACGGCGATCCGAAGGAAAAACTGACGGTTTACGGCGTGGACCCGTGGATTGTTGACGCGGGCGGGTTGAACCTGTCGGCGGCGCGGGATTTCGCGGTAGCCATGGCCACAAATGCGTTCCCCTTTGACCCGACGGCCTTGCATATTTACGCACGGTTTACGCTGAACGGGGCGGATAGTTTGGACCAACGCTATCTGTTCATGGTGGATAACAGCGGCAATGACCGGTTCGCGATGTATACCACCAGCGGCGTGGGTTTTCGGTGGGTGACCGGTGACGGGCTTAGTGCGGATACCGAGGTTTCGTCGCTCGCATTGGCGGCAGATACCGAGTATCGGACGTTCTTCGGCGCGGATGCGTATGGCCGTAGCTGGGTCGATGACGGGGGCGTTCAGACGAATGACCAGTTGCATCTGTTGGCGTCCTCGACTCCCAGCCATGTCGGTTTAGGGGGCTATCCCAATCAGGTGTTAAGGGTGCTCGACGGGCATTTGGCCGAGATTGCGGTGATCTGTGGCGATGTCATTCTGGATCGTCGCCAAACGCTGAAACCGCTGGCGCCGTATTACGCAGCGGAGGGGGATAGTCATACTTTTAACGTCTCGTTTAGCATGTTGGAAACCGAGTTTTACCCCGCACTTGTTGGTTTAGGCGAGGGGATTGTGGCGCGAAACTTTGGGGCCTCTGGCGAGAGTTCGGCGCAGATGCTTGCAGCCGTTGACAGTTTGTTTGTCGAGGATATCCCGAGTATTGCCAGTATTTATGCCGGATCAAACGACGAGGTGACGCAGATTGCCGCCTCGCCAGTTCCGACGGCTGACAGCTTTGATGTGGATGACGCGAGCAAGCTGGCCGTTGGTGGCTGGGTTCAGGTGAACAGCGAGAGCCGTAAAGTGGCGTCGTTATCCGGCACGTCGGTGGTGCTGGAAACTCCGTTAACCATTATCCCCATTGCTGGCGATGATCTGGCCGTGGACACGTTCGCTAACGTTTCAGGCTGGATTCAGGCGGTGAAGGCGAAGGGGGTGGCGCGCGTTGTTGTGGTCGGCTCGCACTATCTGAACTTCGAAAGCGGCGGGGATACGGTGAATGCTGAGCAATCGCTGCGGGCATCGGTGCGGGTCGCGCAAAAGGCGGCAGCCTTGGCCGAGGGGGCGGATTATGTGGACACGTACGCCCACATGCGAGCGCTGATTTTGGCCGGTGATGTTGCGCAAGGCGACTGGGCGGTTTGGCATCAAGGGGCCACGAACACGCATCTGACACCGGCTGGCGAGGTGGTTTTGGCGAATGCCATTAGGGCCGCGTTGTTCTAACGCTTTGTTAACGATTGGCGCCGGGGACCCATAATACGTCTTCGGCGCCATTATTATTTGCGGCGCGGGATGCCACAAAAAACCAGTCGGACAGGCGGTTAAGGTATTTGATCGCCACCGGATTAACGCTTTGCGTTTCGGACAATTCCACCGTCAGGCGTTCGGCGCGGCGCGACACGGTTCTGCACAGATGCAGATGGGCAGACAGGGCGCTGCCTCCGGGCAGAATGAAACTTTTCAACGTTTTCTGATTGCTGTTCATTGCGTCAATTTCAACCTCGAGACGATCAACGAGCGGCTGGTTTACGCGCAAAGGCGGGTATTCAGCATCCGCGTCGGCCTCCGACTCCGGGCGGCACAGGTCTGCGCCAAGGTCGAACAAATCGTTTTGGATGCGGGACAGGGCGACGTCCATTTCACCGCTTGCGTGCAGGCGGGCCAACCCGACGGTGGCGTTGGTTTCATCCACAGTGCCATAGGCGTTAACGCGCGCCGAGTTTTTGGCCACGCGGGTTCCGTCCCCAAGTGCTGTGTCGCCTTTATCGCCCGTGCGGGTATAGATTTTGTTTAAAGTAACCATGTCATCCTCCGTCGCGAAGCCAGATATAAAGCATGATCAGGGCAACCGCGAAGAACTGCAAACCAACGCGCCAGCGCATGATTTTGTTGGCGTATTTCTTGTGGAACTCGCCACTTTTGGCAAAGCTGCCAATGCCCAGAAACAGGACTGCCAGCACCGCGATGCAGGCGATTATGATTATGTAGAATAACGGGTCCGAGGTCATGGGGTGCTCCTTTTTCCGCCGCTTTTAGGGCATTGTGCGCGGTTCGCCAAGGGACCTACTGTCGCGATAATATCATATCGAGCATGCGTGTTGGCAATACCCGCCGCAGTACGCCCGATATATGCGTGGCCCAGGTCACAAAATAGCGCGGGTTTGGTCGCGAGGATTCCAGCGCGTGGATCAGTTTATCAGTGACACCAGAAGGCGGAAGTTCGGAGAAGTCCTTTTTCCCGACGGTTTTGTTGCGCTTCTCGATCATGGCTGTGTAGGCATCGTTGCGATGGGTTGTTTCGCGGTTTATCCATTTTTCAAACTGTTTTATGGCATTATTGCCGAAGTCTGTGGAGATCGGGCCGGGTTCGATCAGGATGAATTCCAGCGGGCTGTCGCGATGCTCCATCCGCTGCGCATCTACCAAGGCTTCGAGCGCGAATTTCGTGGCGCAATAGGAGCCGCGGTAAGGGGTCGAGATGAAACCCAATACAGACGAATTGAAGATAATGCGGCCATACCCTTGTTCCCGCATCACGGGGATCAGGCGGTTGGACAGGTCGATTTGGCCAAACACGTTGGTTTCAAATATGTCACGCAGTGCGTCGCGGGACAGGTCTTCGACTGCGCCGGGGATGGCGTAGGCGCCGTTGTTGAACAGGGCATCAAGAGTGCCGCCGGTACGTTCGAGCGTTTCGGCTATGGCGGATTCGATGCTGGATTCGTCTTGGTAATCCAGTCGGAAACTCTCTAATCCCTCGTTGCGCAGGCGTTCGCAATCGACCTCGGACCGGCAGGTGGCGAAGACGCGCCAGCCGCGTTTGTGCAAGGTGTGGGCGGCATCGTAACCGATACCGGTTGAGCATCCGGTGATTAAAATAGATTTTTGGGACATTATTAACCTTTGTCAAACGAGGGCGGCGGCCTTGCACATATTGATCAGTTTGGCTTCGGCCAGTTCCGCCGTTAATAAACCGAGTCCGCAGTCAGGTGCAACAACAAGACGGTCGCGGTCGATATGGTTGAGGGCGTGTGTAAGGCGCGCCTCGATTTCTTCAACCGTCTCAACGCGACTGCTGGCGATGGCAACGGCCCCGAAAATCACGGTTTTATGTTGCAGTTTGTCCAGTAGGCTAAGGTCGTTACAACAATGTGCATCCTCGATTGAAATCTGGTCGAAGGCGGCGGCATCGATGGCGGCACTTAGTTGGTGATAACTGTCTGGATCGGCCTTTTTATAGTCAACATCGTCTAGATGGTCGGGGTAACCGCAGCACATATGCACAATGCGGGTGACGGATTTGGGGACGCCGTGGAAGCACCGCTCCAGCCCCTCCATACCAAATGCTAACGCATCGTTAACTTTGCGGGCGAACAGCGGCTCATCGACTTGAATATACTGGCAACCCGCGTCAACCAGCGCCAGGATTTCCTGATTAACCGTTTCCGCCAGCGCGGCGTTTAGCTTGGGGCGGTCGTCATAGAAACAATCCGCAGTC
>CAKZNY010000240.1 GCA_937132145.1 uncultured Paracoccaceae bacterium
TGTCGGCAGTTGTCGAGCACTGCTCCGTACCAGCTCAGGATGCGACGCGTTGAAGTTGGCGGGCCTGGAGGGTCGTAGGTTGTCAGCGTGCGTGGCTGATTGAATGAACGTCGCAAGTGGCGCTGCCAGCTCTGGCCGGCTTGAGAGTTAAGACCACGGGCCCGCCGACCTCGCACACCCGACAGCCCCGTAGTCTTCCATAGCTCCTTGAACGGTACCGACGCCGCAACACCGCGCATACCCGCCGCGCATTCTCCTTCGAAAACGCGATCTGAGCATCGACCCGAGCCGCGAGAAGTCGTCGAAGCTCAGCACATTTCGAATTCCAATTCTCCGACCGGACCGCACATCCGGACACCGCAGGCGACACAGACAGACGTAACAGGCCAACCCTCGCCCGGACGCGTAAGAGGTGGCGATGGCGGTACCGGCTCGGCGGGCTTTGGCACGGGCGGCGCAGGCGCTGCCGGTACGACTGGGCGCGTCGGTGGTTGCGCGTGCGGTTGCTTTGCGGTGCGCGACTGCGGCACCCGTAGCGACGGCGGTGCCGAGGCTGTTGGCGCCGAGGAGGTCCCTGGCCGCGGCATCGCAGCAGCTCCGGTGGTACTCGGCCGGCAGCGGCAGCGAGGCCGAGGGGGACGCCTAGGATGATGCCGATGCCGACGGCCAACACGGCGACGGCGATTGACGTGCGTGCGCCGACCATGATCATCGAAAAGATATCGCGGCCAAAGTGATCCGTGCCAAACCAGTGTATGGCCGACGGGGTTTGCAGCTTGTTCGGGATGTCGAGTTTGGTGACATCGAAGGGCGTCCACAGGAACGAGATCAGGGCCGCGCCGATGAAGATTGCGACGAGGGTTGCGCCGATCATGAAGCTGCGGTTCCGCAAAAATGCCATCAGTTGCGGCCCCTTAGTCGAGGGTCAACGGCGGCGTAGGCGATGTCGACAAGGAAGGTCACGACGACGACGGCGAAGACCAGCAGCATGACCACGCTTTCCACTACGATCAGGTCGCGTTGGGAAATACTTTGGAAAACGAGGCGGCCTAAGCTCGGTAGGAAGAAGACGTTTTCGATGATGATTGCGCAGGCCATGAGGAACGAGAATTGCAGGCCGATTATGGTTAACACGGGGATCATGGCGTTGCGCAGTGCGTGCCGCCACAGGGCTTGGCGTTTGGTTAATCCTTTGGCGCGGGCGGTGCGAATAAAGTCCTCGTTCATTGTGTCGATTAAGGCCGAGCGCATGACGCGGGCAAGGATAGAGGCTTGTGGCAGGGCAAGCGCGATGGCGGGCAAGGTCAAGGCTTTCATGCCGACGAAAAACCCTTTGTCCCAGCCCGGGAATCCGCCCGCCGAGAACCAGCGCAGGTTGATGGAAAACACGACGACCAGCAGCATAGCGAACCAGAAATTGGGTACGGCGACACCTAATTGCGTTGCATCCATTATCGACACATCGGTGGCAGAACCACGCCGTGAAGCCGCAGGGAAACAGCCGGAAACGCGATTAACGTTGACAGTGTAACGGCTCAGTGCCTGATTCAAAACTCTAGGCATGATTACAATGCCTTGCGATTCTTCGGGTTAGGATTCTGATGTGGGCGATGAGTATCCATGCCTTTGAACTTTCGATTGATTTCTCCCAGTCTTTGGCCAATCTGCGGCAGCGATTCAGCCATGCGAAGGTGCGTTCAACCACCCATCTTTTCGGGATGACCTCAAAGCCTTTTGCGGCATCCGAGCGCTTGACGATCTGGATTGTCCAGTTGCCAATGCCGTTCAGAGCGCTGCGTAGCTTTGGTCCTGCGTAACCGCCATCCATCGACCGGAAGGTGAATGGCACATTCACCGGGAGGGGGCGAATATATGGCGCAGATCAGGGTGGGATCGGCGGATGGATTTGAACACTTCAGGTGCGCCATCCGTTGCCCGGCAGGCGATGTTTACATCGCCGAGAGGGGCGGTCCTGAATTCCGGCGCTGTGAACCACAAGCCCGACCATAAATCCGAGGGTATCGGTGATGATGTGGCGCTTGCGGCCTTTGATCCGTTTGCCCGCATCATAGCCAGAAACACCGCCACTTTCCGTTGTTTTTATGGTCTGGCTGTCCACAACACCTGCCGTTGGGTGAGGTTTTCTGCCAAGCAGTTCCCGCGCCATCACCACCAAAAGATGGTTGGTCATTTCAAAGATACCATCATCGCGCCACCTGTAGAAATAGTAGCGCACCGTGGACACCGGTGGGAAATCATTGGGCAACATTCGCCACGCACAGCCCGTGCTGGCGATATATAAAATGGCATCCAGAATATCCCGCATGGCTGTGCGGCGTGGGCGGCCTGTCGTCTTGGGAGGCGGGAGGAGCGGGGCAACCAACGCCCATTCCTGATCCGTTAAATCGCTTGCATAGCGCCCAAAATGCCGTTCATATCTGGTGCGAGTGGTTTCAGTCCAAACCATTGTGACCTCCTTCGAATCTTATCAATCCGATTGAATCACAAAACACTGAAATCACTCAATTAGTTTTGGATCAGACACTTAGTCGCGCTAACGTGATTACGGTCTACATGGAGATGGGTTCGAACGGCGACGGGATGTATCTGT
>CAKZNY010000241.1 GCA_937132145.1 uncultured Paracoccaceae bacterium
CGCGGACAAGTCATCGGAGTGGTTGCCACAGGCGACCCTGCAACGATGCACTTCGAGGTGCGTAAAGGCACCGACAGCGTCGATCCTGCCCCTTACATGAAGTAGGGGCGAGGGGGTATATATACCCGCATACAATGAACGCAATGTAGGGTGCGTGGTTTCCACGCACCGTTACAACAATTACCCTCCAGCAATGGTGCTTGGATTTCAAAACCTCCAACTCCGCCGTTGCAGAAAGAGGATGGCTCTAGTCTGATGGGGTTTGTCACCGCGTGCTTAAAACGAACCCCTCCCGAAGGTCGAATTCACAACAGCGGCAGACGACCGGCAACGCTACAGCTTAACGCCCCTGCGCCCAGCTAGATCGGTCACATATTGCCACGCCACACGACCCGAGCGGCTGCCGCGCGTTTGCTGCCACTCAATCGCCTCGGCCCGCAAATCTTCGTCAGAAATCTCGATTTTCAGCGCATCACAATAGCCACGGATCATCGCCAGATATTCGTCCTGATTACACGGATGGAACCCCAACCACAGCCCGAAACGGTCGGATAACGAGACCTTTTCCTCAACCGCCTCCGAGGGGCTGATCGCGGTGGAACGCTCGTTCTCGATCATATCGCGGGGCATCAGGTGGCGGCGGTTTGACGTGGCATAGAACAATACATTGTCCGGCCGCCCCTCGATCCCGCCATCCAGCACCGCTTTCAGCGATTTGTAATGGCTGTCATCATGATCGAAGGAAAGGTCATCGCAAAACAACAGGAATCGGGTCTGCTGCCCTCGCAACAAGTTCAACAGCCGCCCTATGGAGGGCAAGTCTTCGCGCTGGATTTCGACAAGTACCAAACCTGCCGCCTGCTTGGAAACCTCGGCGTGGGCGGCCTTGATCAAGGATGACTTTCCCATGCCGCGCGCGCCCCAAAGCAGCACGTTGTTGGCAGGCATCCCTTGGGCGAACTGCAATGTGTTGGCCAGCAGCGTGTCGCGGGCCCGATCTATGCCGACCAACAGGGCGATGTCGATGCGGTTAACCACGGGCACCGCTTCCAGACGGTCGGGCGTGATATGCCAGATGTACGCCTCGGCTTGTCCGAAGTCAGGGGCCGAGACCGGAGCGGGGCTAAGGCGCTCTAATGCCTCTGCGATCCGCTCCAACACCTCGGCCTTCTGGCCCATTAGTCGTCGTCCTTGTCGAATTCTTCAATCAACGGGTCAACTTCTTCTTTATCGTCGCCCTCGTCTTTGCTTACGTCCTCGTCGTCATAGTAACCTTCTTCACGGCGACGTTTCTCGCGCTTAATCTCGACCAGTTTAACCAGCAAGATGGAGATTTCATAAAGGCCGTACACCACGACAAACAATATGCCCTGTGTAATAACATCGGGCGGCGTCACGACGGCTGCCAGCACCAAAATGGCGATAACGGCATATTTACGCACCTCGCCCAGCCCTTTGGCCGACACAAGACCCGCCTTGCCCATAAGGGTCAGCAGCACGGGAAGCTGGAAACAGATGCCGAAAGCGACGATGAATTTGATCGCAAGGGTCAGGTATTCCTTGATCGAGCCGAAGTAGAAAATTCGCAACCCGTTATCCGCGTCATCTACCACATCGGGGGTGACTTCACCGCCTATGCCCAGCATCGAGGATAGCAACGGGATCACATTTCCAAAGCCAAGGAAGAAGTTCATCGCCAGTGGCATCACCACATAATATGCGAACGCGCCGCCTGCGATAAACAGCAGTGGCGAGGCAATCAGGAAGGGCAGGAACGCGCCGCGCTCTTCTTTATAAAGGCCGGGCGCCACGAAACGCCACATTTGCATACCGATATATGGCGATGTCAGCGCAAACCCGAATAGCACCGCGATTTTCACATAAGCAAAGAAAGCGTCTTGGGGCGCGTCGAAGAACAATTGTGCTTCTTCGCCGCGAGCGCGCATGATGTTGGCCATCGGTTCAGCCAGAAACGAAAGGATTTGTTCGGCGAACGGGAAACAAATGATCACGCCGATAAGGAACGCGATAACCGAGCGGATAATTCGCGTTCGCAGTTCTGTTAGGTGTTCGATCAGCGGGGCTGTGGAATTTTCAACTTCCGATTCGCTCATGTCGTAGCACCCTCATCGATTTTAGGCTTGGTTTTAGGTTTCGGCTTGGCTTTAGGTTTTGCTTTCGGCTTGGCCGCGGTCTTCGGCGCGGCTTTCGCTTTGGGTTTGCTGGCAGCCTTGGGCTTCGCCTTTGCCTTAACTTTCGGCTTTGGCGCATCCTCGACTATTTCAATAATCGGTGTGGGGGCTGGATCGTTGTCCACCAGATCGGCGGCAAATTCTTTATCCGCTGCAATCTCGGGGTCTTCGTCTTCAAGCGGGATGCCGGTGTCTTTGGCCTCAAGAATTTTATTAAACTGTTCTTTAACCTTCTTGGTTCCCGCCCCGACTGGATTCATGATGTCTTTGACATCATCCAGCCCGCTCGCCATCTTTTTCAAATCTTTGGTCACTTCCGAGAGGCCGGACGCGTCAGCCGCATCCTCCATCGAGCGCTGGAATTCCCGCGCCATGGCCTTCGCTTTGCCCACGTATTTACCGACCGTACGGAACATGCCGGGTAATTCTTTGGGGCCAACAACGATCAACGCGACAACGCCAATCACCATAAGCTCCGAAAAGCCAATATCAATCATAGTGCCGCCTTCGTATTTTAGGCTTTGTCTTTTTCAGCCGTGGGCGTCACGTCTACGGCTTCTTCAGCAGCCGATTTTTCAAGCTCTTCTTTGCCCTCGGAAACACCGCGTTTAAAGCTGGTGATACCTTTGCCCACTTCGCCCATCAGGGACGAAATCTTGCCACGTCCAAAAAGAACCAGCACCACAACGGCGATAAGAAGAAGACCTGGAAGGCCAATATTATTCAGCATTTTAATGCTCCCTTAAGGTTCGCCAGTTACATCCGGCAATATTCTATTCACTACTTTTATTGACTAACGCACAAGTATACAAACCCAAAATAGGCAATCCGGAGAGGTTTTTTAAGATGTCGCAGGGTAATTAGTTGTTTTTTCTAGGTACAGGGGAACACAAAACAGCGATCACGGCGCATGGAAAGCCACAGCGGAGTGCCGTATTTTGGTAAAAACACCCCGGGAATGGAGGCTGTAAGGATGGAATTATCGTAGTCCATCACCAAGTCTACAAGGCTTTCATTGCCAAGGAACCGGGCACGCTTCACTATTCCGCGCGCCGGAACACCATCCGTTGATGTGGTGTTCGGGCCTTTTCCATTGCGGTCGAAGTCGATTTTCAGGTGTTGTGGACGAATGACGATCTCGACATCGGTTGTATCGTGCAGTGCGGGCGTGAAAAACAGTCCGAACGGGGTTTCTGTCTGGAAATTCTTGGCCACGCCCCTGATTACATTCACATCCGAGAAGAAAGCCGCCGCCTCGCGGTCTTTGGGGTTGTTATAAATGTTGTAGGGCGCACCGATTTGCACGATTCTGCCGTCCCGCATCAGCGCGATCTGGTCGGCCATCCGCATCGCCTCCTCGGGTTCGTGGGTGACCAGCAGGACCGAGGTGCCCTCTTCTTTAAGAATACTTAACGTCTCGTCCCGAATGCCGTCGCGAAGGCGGTTATCGAGGCCGCTGAACGGCTCGTCCATCAACATAACACTGGGTTTGGGGGCAAGGGCGCGGGCCAAGGCAACGCGTTGCTGCTCGCCCCCCGACAGCATATGTGGGTATTTATCGCTAAAATTCACCAGCCCGACACGGTCCAGCATCGCCTTGACCGCGGGTTCTTTGCCCGAGCCTTTCAGGCCGAACGCCACATTCTGCGCTACCGTCAGATGCGGGAACAAAGCGAAGT
>CAKZNY010000242.1 GCA_937132145.1 uncultured Paracoccaceae bacterium
AGAAGATCGGTGATCTGCTCGGCACCAGCCGATGCAACCGCAACAGTTGCCTGGCCCAAAGACAGCGAATCACTGATCGCGTTAAAACCGGCCACATCGGATTCCATCACTTTGGAAATCGCCCAAACTGCCGAATTGTCCTTGGCAGAAGAAACCGATTTACCCGTAGCAATTTCGCCTTGTGTTTGCGCCAGACTTGAATTGATGCTCTTCAAAGTCTGAAGGGCCACCATCGCGCTGTTGTTAGTTAGAATACTAGACATAATATTTTTCCTTCGGCGTACGGCGTATTCAACGCCGTAATTAAAGTTACGTCACATTTAGTGACAAGAAATCGCCGTTCTGACGTGTGCGGGGATTTGGTTTTGGCCACCGCGCCAACCGTGTCTGGTTGCAAGATCAATCTGCACGCATATTCGATAACAGAGTCTTAACGCCCACGAACCAAATACGTAAAATTGTCCACAATCAGACCATACGATCCGTAAGGGTGCTACTTAGAGGGGCCTCCAAGCGTTCACCAGAATCAGTATATGTGCCCATTGTTGTCGCCGCACGGTGCTGCTCGGACAGCATTGTTTTAGCGGCCTGCATACCGGAAAGGCTGGCCTTTAGCAGGTTTTTATTGCGTTCCGCCTCTTGACGAATCGCCTTAATATCGGCCTCGACCAACGCGATTTTCCCACTTGTCAGGCCCTCAACAAGTTTGTCGCGGCGCGCCGAAAGACGGTTCAAGTCGGAAATCGGCCCCTTTAGGATAATTTTACGTTCCTCGGCCAACAGTTTTAAAATGTTCCGAATCCGCCCACGCGCCGTGAAGGAATCAAGCATTATCCGCCCTCCGCATCATCGAATCGATGATTTGTTCCGCTAATCCAATGCCACCACCTTCAGCCATTAATGTGGCCTGTTCGCGAACCAACAGGCTTGCGAAGGCGTCCTCGCCCTCCCCCCCGCCGAAGGAGTCGCGTGATTTGCCGAGGCCCGTGTATTTCAGCATTTCGGCCAAAAAACTTGCCTCTAACGCGACGGCAACTTCTCTGAATTTCTCGCGCTCGGCTACTGGGTCAGCCTGATTCACCATTGGGTTTACTGGTGGTATTTCCATCTAAAAAGCCTCCGAATAATTGCATTAGAATCAGTATTCTTCGCAGGCGGTAAAGAAATAGTAACTAATCTAGTAGAAAGATCAGGCAACGGATCGAAAGGAACGAATTCATGCCAGTCGGAAGCACCGAAATTACGCCCCAAACGCCAAGCGGGATTGCAAAAATCAGTGTTGAAGTCGGTGATATCATTGCCGAGACCAGTTTCGGTGCCGAACTGGATTTGCTGACGGACCAGCCAGTCGAGATGCCAGCCGAATCTCTTGATTTCACGCAGGTTGGGCAGGTTTTGCGAAAAATGATGCCGCTGGAAGTTCAAATAGAAGGGGAGGCTGTGGAGCGTCCTAGTATAGATGTAGAACTCCCTGTCGACAAACCTGCGATTACCGAAGCCGCCCCGAGGGACCTACCGCAACAGATACGTGCTGCCGAAATCATGATGCCAGCAAAAATCCTACCGACGGAGAAAACTGATAGAGAACCCAAAACGGCAGAAGTTATTCCCTTGGAGCCAGACACTTATGTTCAAATACCGAGACCGACTTCGGTGTCCAGCGTCGCCGGAAAACCTTCAATTCCGGAAATTCCGTTTGCACCAAATGTTCAGATCAAGGCCCAACTGGCGGAAAAGTCCGGCGACCCTACATCCGATAAAAACCCCGATATTAAGCAGGCCATTGCGCAGCCGCAAAACAACGTTCCACATGATGCTAAGCCAGCTCCTCCGAATGTAGTTTCGGCAACTCTGCCTGATACCGCCAACGGCAAGCTGCCTGAGCCAAAACTTCAAACCGCGCCCGAATTCCACCGTGATGGTGGCGATTTTGGGACAAGCATTTCCGCGCCTCTGCTAGCGCAGCGACCTCTGCTTACGACCCATCCGGTAGCTCCACCCGCCGCGAATCGGTCAGAAGCGGGCGAAACAAAAATCCTTGCCCAAATATCAACGGCAATTTCAAACACTTCAAAAAATACAGTTGAAATTCGGTTGGATCCACCGGAACTCGGGCGGGTGATAATCACCATAACGCAAAGCGATTCCGGTTTGTTGGCTACGGTTACTAGCGAAAAAGCCGAGATCGCCGATCTGTTGCGGCGGCATGCCGAAATCTTGTCCCGTGAACTTTCCAAGTCGGGCTTTAATGACGCAACGTTAGAATTTTCGCACCGTGATCAGAAGCAAAAACACCCCGCCTTTGATAGGGGTAACGCTCCGTTTTTATCTACTGCGCTCGAAAATAATGAGGTGGCGGCGACAATAGAAACGATCCTGCTGCCCCAATCCGGCAGCCTTGATATTCGACTTTAACAAAGGAAAAGCCTATGCAAACAACCGACATTACAACTGCTTCGCGATCAGATGTTTTCGCCGCCACCTCGCAAGATTCAAATGCCTCCAGCAGCAGTGATTTTAAGACATTTTTGACCTTACTAACGGCACAAATGCGAAATCAGGATCCATTGAAACCGATGGATTCAACGGCTTTCGTCGCCCAACTCGCCAGTTTTTCTTCGGTGGAGCAGCAGGTCAAAACCAATAGCAAACTTGGTGAACTTCTGGAAATGTTTGCGGGCAGCACTGCCGCGAATTTAACGGAATGGCTCGGTAAAGAAGTGCGCCGTGAGGGCGCCGCCAATTTTAACGGCCAGCCAGTCGCAATCGACGTAACGATACACCCGTCAGCCAACACTGCCCGCCTTGTGGTTCGCGATGAAAATGCCGTGATTATCCACACGCAACAATTCAATTCCAGTGCAACCTCGGTTACTTGGGACGGCAGCACGCAAGGAACGGGGACTGCGCCAACTGGACGATACACCTTTGAAGTGGAGAGTTATACGGATGGTAATTTACTCGAAACCAATCCCGGTTCCGTGTTCGATCTGGTAACCGAAGTGCGTCTGGACCACGGCAACACCGTTTTGATATTTCAAGACGGGGCGACCCTTCAGGCGGACGACGCGAGTGCGATACGAATGCCCCAATCTTAGGGCAAATTTTTACTATCCACCCCCACATCATCTGATACCGTGGCGCCAAACTGAACGCCAAAGGGGTTACGATGAAATACATTCTCGCCATTGATCAAGGGACGACCTCCAGCCGGGCAATTCTCTTTGACGAGGGGATGCAGATTACGGCCACCGCGCAAAAAGAGTTCACGCAACATTTTCCTGCCTCTGGCTGGGTGGAGCATGAACCGGATCAGATATGGACAACCACCATCGACATGTGCCGCGAGGTGATGCAAAAAGCCGATGTTCAGGCACAAGACATTGCATCTATTGGCATTACCAACCAACGCGAGACGACCATCGTTTGGGATAAATCTACCGGACAGCCCGTGTATAATGCCATCGTTTGGCAGGACCGGCGCACCTCGGATATGTGCAAATCCTTGAAGGCCGACGGATTAGAGCCGATGATTACGCAGAAAACCGGCCTGCTCTTGGATCCGTACTTCTCGGCCACCAAAATCAAATGGATTTTGGACAATGTTGAGGGGGCACGCACCAAGGCCACAAACGGGGATCTTCTGTTTGGCACTGTCGATTGTTTCTTGCTGTGGAAGTTAACGGACGGCAAAACCCATGCGACCGATGCAACCAACGCGGCGCGCACAATGCTGTACGATATTCGGAGCGGAAATTGGGACGAAGAAATTTGTCATCTTATAGACATCCCGATGAACATGTTACCCGAAGTCCACGATTGCGCTTCGGATTTTGGCATCACTGCGCCGGGACTGCTCGGCGGGCGCATCCCAATTCACGGCATGGCCGGAGAC
>CAKZNY010000243.1 GCA_937132145.1 uncultured Paracoccaceae bacterium
TGATGCACAGTTCGTCGTAGTTCTTCTTCAAAGTGCTTTGTGTTTTCAGGGCGAAACCGAAATAGTGTTTTGGGCAATATATTTACTTCTTCGGTCATATTTGCACCTTTCAGGAATGGTGGGTGAATCACCCACCCTACGCTTGACCTTACCATAAATCCCCCGCATACCCCCGTCCCATGACCGATATATCCAAAATCCGTAATTTCTCCATCGTGGCGCATATTGACCACGGTAAATCGACGCTCGCTGACCGGCTTATCCAGCATACCGGCACGGTGGCGGCGCGGGATATGAAGGCGCAGTTGCTCGATAGTATGGATATTGAGCGGGAGCGCGGGATTACCATCAAGGCCAACACCGTGCGGATTGATTACAAGGCGAACGACGGCGAGACCTATGTTCTGAACCTGATCGACACGCCGGGGCATGTGGATTTCGCCTATGAGGTCAGCCGCTCCATGCGCGCGGTTGAGGGCTCGCTGCTGGTCGTGGATGCGGCCCAAGGCGTCGAGGCGCAGACCTTGGCGAACGTTTATCAGGCCATCGAGGCCAACCATGAAATCATCCCGATCATCAACAAAATCGACCTGCCCGCCGCGGATCCCGAACGGGTGTGCAAACAAATCGAGGATGTGATCGGGATCGATGCCTCCGAGGCTGTGATGATTTCGGCAAAAACCGGCGCTGGCATCCCCGAGGTTCTCGAAGCTATCGTAACACGCCTACCTCCCCCCGAGGGCGTGGAAGATGCGCCGCTAAAAGCGATGTTGGTCGACAGTTGGTACGATGCGTATCTGGGTGTCGTCGTGCTGATCCGCGTGATTGACGGGCGGATCAAAAAGGGCGAGCGCATCCGGATGATGGCGCCCAACGCCGTTTATTCGGTGGATCGCGTCGGCGTGTTCAAACCCGAGATGACCAATGTAGACAGCTTGGGTCCGGGCGAGTTGGGGTTCCTGACCGCCAGCATCAAGCAGGTGCGCGACACCAAGGTTGGCGATACTATTACCCACGAAAAAAACGGGGCGACAGAGGCGCTTGAAGGCTTCAAACCTTCGCAACCGGTGGTTTTCTGTGGCCTGTTCCCTGTGGATGCCGCCGAGTTCGAGGACCTGCGCGACAGCATCGAAAAACTGGCGCTAAACGACGCCTCGTTCAGTTTCGAGACCGAGAGTTCTGCGGCACTTGGGTTTGGCTTCCGCTGCGGTTTCCTCGGCTTGTTGCACCTCGAAGTTATCCGCGACCGCATCCAGCGCGAATACGATATTGAACTGATTACCACCGCGCCGAGCGTGATTTATCAGGTGCATATGCGCGACGGTTCTGTAGTCGAGCTGCACAACCCCGCCGACATGCCCGACCCAACGCACGTCCTCCATATCGAGGAGCCGCGCATCACCGCGACCATCCTCGTACCCGACGAGTATCTGGGCGATGTGTTAAAACTTTGCCAAGATCGCCGTGGTATCCAGAAAGACCTGACCTACGTCGGCTCTCGTGCGATGGTGGTGTATGACCTGCCGCTGAACGAGGTGGTGTTCGATTTCCACGACCGTCTGAAATCGGTGACCAAGGGCTATGCCAGCTTCGATTACGAGGTAAACGGCTACCGCGAGGACCAGTTGGTCAAGATGCAGATTTTGGTGAATGACGAGCCGGTCGATGCGCTTTCAACCATGGTCCACCGCGCCCGCGCCGAGGCCCGTGGCCGCGCGATGTGCGCCAAGCTGAAAGAACTGATCCCGCAACATATGTTCAAAGTGCCTATTCAGGCGGCGATTGGCGGGCGGGTCATCGCGCGCGAGACTATATCGGCGCTGCGCAAAGACGTGACGGCCAAGTGCTACGGCGGCGACATGACCCGCAAGCGCAAGTTGCTGGACAAGCAGAAAAAAGGTAAGA
>CAKZNY010000244.1 GCA_937132145.1 uncultured Paracoccaceae bacterium
AAATCGGATTATCTGTTCCAAACAGAATATTTTCAGCCCCAAAACAGGCCACCGCTGCCGTTATCGCAATTGGACCCATCGACGAGCAATCCACCAAAACGGGCGAATTCCGCACCCGCTCGGACGGCAAAACCGGTTCGTGTGTGCGCATTCTAGAGGTATAATCCATCCGCTCCACCACCATCGGCAACGTGCCGCCCATGTTGGCCACATGCAGCGTAAAGCCTTGGTATTTATCAGAAAAACCACCCCAAAGCAGGGTTATCATTGCCGCTGCAACCTGATGCTGAATTTCCAACTGTCGCCGCGCCATGACGCTGTCAGGATAGCGGTCGTTTCCAGCGGCATCCATCGCCTCGGCCTCGTCAGGGCGACGACCGGGGTGGAGGAATAAGTGCCCGCCCTCAATTTCGGCCATATCCAGAAGGGGTTGAAGGGCTTCGACACCTTGAATGGATAAGAAATAGTTAATAGGAACGATCGCGCCGATTAAGCCCAATTCGCGCCGCGCCCGACGGTATTCCTGCGCCGCCAGATGCATGTCGTCAAACGGTAACGAGGCCAGCCCCGCGAACCGATCAGGCGCACCCCTTACTGCCGCCGCGGTCGCGTCGTTAAACAGGGTTAACAGCGGTAATGCCTCGCCCGCTGGTCGGCTATCCAGCCCGAACAAACACGGCAGCGACAAAACTTGCGTCTGAATATTATAGCTGTCCATAAATTCCAGCCGCGCCGTCAGATCGCTGAAAATATCGTCATAAGGCAACCCACCTATGGGCATGTGAAACTGCTCGCCCGTATCACTTTTGGCGATATGCGGCGGCACCGTGCGTTTTCGAAGCGCATTGGCCAGTTCCTCAGGCACCCAGTGGGCGTGGAAATCTATGGTCATGCCAGATTTTCGGCGATCGATTTACGCGTATCAACCGCGTCGTAATGTTTACAGGTCAGCTCATCAATATCGGTCGCTGTAATCCGCAAGAAACGCGATGTCGCGGGCATGTCAATCGAGTGCAGATCGCCAACATCGTAAAACCCCGCCGTGCCCGGTGTCAGGCTGTAAGTCTTCACGGGTTTTGGCAGCTCTTCACCCTCTGGAATGATCCAGTCGGTCATCTGGGTGTTGTCGACAGCCTGCCCGTAAGCCGCCCACGCCGAGGCATGATCGTGCGGCGGGCTTAGGATCGCACCGTCGGGGATATGGGCGTAAATATAAAAATCCAGTTCGGGATCGTGGTAGAGCGTAGTGCGCCCGACCTCCAGATGCGTGCCGAAATGTTGCTCGACAAAATCGGCATTTTGCAGGATTTTCTGCATCGCAACACAAACCTGTTTCAAAGCCTCTTTTGA
>CAKZNY010000245.1 GCA_937132145.1 uncultured Paracoccaceae bacterium
CTGGCGGACAGCAGGCTCGCCTCCAGTGTTTGGCGTCGGGTCTCGAGTAGCCGGATCGCGTCGTCCTGCAAGGTGTCGGCGATACTTTTCCAGTCTTCGCTCTGAAGGCTGGCCTCTAGCGTATCGAGTATCAGACCCCGCTGGAGGCTTTGCGAATTCACCGAAGAATACAGCGCACGCAAAGCGGATAGATCGGCGCGGTCGGATTGCTCTTCTATAATGGATATATTTTTGTCTATAAACGTGTCGAAGGATGCTTCCGAGGTTTGTAACGCAATGCGTGCATCCTCAAGCCGCGCGCGTAAAATATCCATAACCTTTCGAATACTTTCGACTTTAATGGCTATTTGGTGTTCGATATACGCATTGGCGTAGATATTAGTAAGTTCCGCTGCACGGATCGGATCAATCGAGCTGACCTCCGCGACAATCAGATACGTATCACCTTGACGCGAAACGTTGGTGGAGCCTTTGAACCCCTGAATGACCGCCTGTAGCAGGAACAGCGGATCCCTTGGTATAGCTTCCGGATCAACGATTATAGAGGGTGGAAATCCGAACTCCGGGTCCGTCAACAGCCCGGCTTCGTCAACTACGCGCATGGCTACGGCGTCTGATTTCAGGATTTCGATCTCGCCGTTTACGCGTACGTCGTTAATGCTGAAGTTGGCGTATGCATCACGGGAATATTCCGGTGACAGCAGGTTCTTTTCCCCGGGATCAACCAGAATTAACGTCGAGGCGGTGTAATACGGTGTTAACGAATTTACATAGAAAAACGCGCCGGCCATCACGATCGCGACCACGGCGAAGATCAATTTTATCCGGCGTCGCAGGATTCCAAACAGCCCACGAATATCAATTTCGTCTTCTTCCATTATGCCCGTATTTGCCCCGATATATATCGTGTTGTTAATTGATTTATATCATGTTTCTAATTATTAATATACATTTATGCTAGTTTTTGGAGATTTCAAACTTAAAAAAACCGACAGCTCCATCGTGTCCCAATTTTACCGCACTCAACCGCCCGCTGGCGTAAGCGCCCGTATCAATTGCAATTTTACCATCGCCGCGCCGCGCCTCATCTACAATGAAATGTCCATGCACCATTTCGCGGCCATAATCTGCCTTGGCTTTCATAAAGCCCCTGACACCCCAAACCATCTCGCGCTTGGTCTGATCGGAAAAAAGTTTGGCAGGGTTTCCGCCTGCGTGTGTCAGAATAAAATGCTTTAGCGTTATGGCTTGTGGAAGTGCTTGTAGGAAATTCAGGTGCTCGCGGGGAATGGCCTTTTGCAGTAAAAGCCGCATATCAGCCGTTCCGGGTTTCACATCAAAAGTTTCCTGTTTGCCTACACCATAAGACATCAGCGTTTCGCGCCCGCCAAACTCCAGCCATAGGTCTTCGTTGGTGTCATGCGCAAACCGCAAGAGCATATGTTCGTGGTTGCCCAGCAATGCGAGCCGCAAGAAACCGGCGGGCGCCGCTCCGCGAATATGGGCGAGCACACTGGCGCTATCCGGCCCACGGTCAATCATATCCCCGATGTAAATAATCAGCTTTTCGGGTTCACTTTCTTTGGCGTCGCTAAAAATTAACGCCTCCAGCCCGAGCAGAAGATCAAGTCGGCCATGTACGTCCCCGATGACATAAACCGAGCCTTCAAAATTTTCGATGTTCAATAGCCATGCCGGTGTTTGCGGTGGCCACATGCTTTTGAGCCATTCAAACATCTCCGGAGTCCCGCTTTTTCGCCCGCATTGCTTCGGCATATCCAAGCGCTACAATTGCCAAAAACATATACATATTCGCCTGTATCTCCAAACTGAAATCTACCGTGGAATGCACGGCACCTTGCAATATAACGCTGGCCCCAAGTAGCGGGAAAATGTACCGCCGTTGCCGTTTATAAGTAGTGTGCAGCAGCCGCAAAAACACCCACAATCCCAGCAGTACAGGGATAGAACCGACGATTAAACCTGTCTCCGCCCAGTTGGTCAGATAGGTGTTATGTGCTTTGCCCCACAGCAGATCAGGGCTGACGGGCAGGCGGTGGTAAGCGGGGAATGCGACCTCGAAACTATCGGGACCGTGGCCTGTCCACGACTTGGCGCGGATCATCTCCCAGACCTGCTCGTAAAGCGCCAAGCGCACGTCGGCGTCCCGCTCTACCGAGCCTAGACGCTCCAACAGGGTCGCGCCGTAAAGGGAAAATGCCACGCCCGCGAGCACCAGTACTCCGATAGTAATGCCGATTGTTAACCACAATCCTGCCCGCACCCGTTTCATCGCCAACACCAGAAAAAAGAAAATTGCACCGACACCAAACGCGGCCACGCCCATGCGCGAGTTCGTTGAAATCAGCGTCACCAACATCAGCGCAAGCCCAAGTCCCGCGAAAACAAGTTTTTCATCCGCGAGCGCCAGCATCCTGTCACCAAAACCGCGCATCCGGTTGATCAACAACGCCGTGCCCAGAAGAATGCCAAAACCCAGATAGGTTGCGTACGAATTCCGGTTCACAAACGTGCCGTGCGCATTGTCGGAATAGGCTGAAAGACCGAACTCCGCCGGTAGCTCAAAGTTGCCATAAAGCATGCCGAACCCGATGGCGGTATAGACCACGGCGACCAAAAACATGCCCGTCGCGATCCGTTTGGCGCGGTTCCGGTTGGCGCAGACCTGCACCATCAAAAAGAAAAATACAGCGTAGGACAGGGTGCGTAACGTGGTCAGAACGTTCGCGTTCGGGGTCAATGCCATATACCCGATATAGATGCCAACCAGCATG
>CAKZNY010000246.1 GCA_937132145.1 uncultured Paracoccaceae bacterium
GGCCTCGCTTCGCTCGGCGGTGGGAGTTGGGTCAGGACTCGTTGATTGATCCGGAAGATAACGATTGCGCCGATTCGGATGCTAAGAAACGGCCCGAATCATCTTGCGTTCCAGCACCGCCAAAACCGTTTTCAGGTCGCGACCACGCTTCAAAACCTGTCCGTTCATGGCAACAACACAATAAATGCCTTGTTTATTCGCAAGTTTTGGCCGCTTTTCGATGCGGTACACCGGATTCTCGGATGTATGGCGGAAAATCGAGAAAATCGCCACCTCGCGCAGGCTGGAAATGCCGTAGTCCCGCCACTCGCCCGCCGCGACCATTCGCCCATATAAAGAAAGGATTATCGCCAATTCTGTGCGGTGATAACTAACCACAACGGGCGCAGTCTTTGTTCCGTGCGATGTTGATACGAGCGTTATTGCCATGCCTCAAATCTGACCCCAAATTTGACGATTTGGCAAGTATTTCACCCAATCCCTTCAAATGATTCACAATTTCGCCTTATTTATTCTCTTTTTCGTCACAGTTAGGCCCAAACCGCGCCTTGTTCCTTATCTAAACATTACCTCGTAGCTACAAAGCTTCACCGGCATCGCGCTTATCAGCCCCACCCCGATACGCGATGTCGGGTTTAATTAGTAATTGCCTACAACCGCTGTATGGCGGGGCCTGAAATTATAGTTTACACGTAGGGCGTAAACCACAGTCAGGCCCCTACCATGCGAAACTTCAGCTCCCCCGGAAGATCGACAGTTATTGCCAGCAATGGGATGTGCGCAACCTCGCACCCCCTCGCCGCCAAGGTCGCAATTCAGATGTTGGAGCAAGGCGGAAACGCCGTTGATGCGGCCATCGCCGCCGCCATGATCCTTAATATCGCTGAACCACAAATGACCGGACTGGGCGGGGATTGCTTCGTTCTGATCAAGCCAGCTGGTGTCGAGGAAATCATCGGGCTTAACGGCTCCGGTCGCTCGCCAGCAGCATTGAATGGCGACAAAATCCGTGAAAATCACACCGTCATGCCAACGCACAGCGTCGATGCTGTGACCATACCGGGCGCAATCGATGCGATGGTTAGCATGTCCAAAGAATTCGGCAAACTGGACCTGAAAACCGTTCTCGCCCCTGCGATCCATTACGCACAACAAGGCATCCCTGTCGGGGCGCGCACGGCGTTTGACTTGCGAAGCGGGGCGGCTTTTCTGCAAGGGGTGGCCAAAGATTACTATCTTCTTAACGGTCAAATTCCGACCGAGGGCCAAGTTTTTCGCGCCCCCAAACAAGCCGAAGTTCTGCGCCGTATCGCCATTGAGGGCCGCGCCGGGTTCTATGAGGGCGAAGTTGCGCAAGACATGGTGGACTCGCTTAACGCGCTGGGTGGTTGTCACACGATGGACGATTTCGCGGCAACAGCCTGTGATTACGTCGAGCCTATCTCCGGCACGTATCGCGGCATGGAGCTGGTAGAGCTGCCCCCCAACGGCCAAGGTGCGACAGCCATTTTGCTGGGTAACATTCTGGAACAGTTCGACCTGTCCGCGCTGGACCCTCAAGGAGCGCAGCGCGTCCATATCGAGGCTGAGGCGACCAAGCTCGCATACGACGCGCGCAACCGCTTTATTGCTGATCCGGCGCACCTCGATGTGCGGCTGGCGCATATGCTGTCGCGCGATACCGCCAAGCAACTGGCCGCACTGATCGACATGGACAAGGCGATGGAAACCCCTGCTGGCTTAACTGAATCCGTCCACAAGGAAACCGTGTATCTGACGGTCGTGGACCGTGACCGCATGGCCGTATCCCTGATCTATTCGCTCTTCCACAGCTTTGGTTCCGGCATGGCATCCGACAAATTCGGACTGCTGTTCCAGAACCGTGGCGCGGGGTTCACGCTTCAAAAAGGCCACCCGAACGAAGTTGCCGGGGGCAAGCGTCCGATGCACACGATCATTCCGGCGATGCTGAAAAAGGATGGCAAGGTTATCATGCCATTCGGTGTGATGGGTGGGCAGTATCAATCAACGGGGCATATGCGGATGGTATCCGACATCGTGGACTACGGTATGACCCCACAGGAATCCATGGATACCCCGCGCAGCTTTGCCGAGGCTGGGGAACTGCGGCTAGAGGCCGGATATTCGAGCCAAACCCACGCCGACCTCCGCGCGCTTGGTCACAACATCAAAGTTCTGGACAAACCGCTGGGCGGGGCACAGGCGATCTGGATTGACGAGGAAAACGGCGTTCTGCACGGAGCGTCTGATCCGCGCAAAGACGGGTGTGCCATCGGGTATTGATGGGGGCGGTGGGTGAATCACCCACCCTACGGCATGGCGCAAAAAATACGCCGTTCAGATAAATCCGCGCCATATACCAGTGATTTTCCAGAAGGCTCCGCCATGGAACCAAATCGGTCCAAATTGTGGAAATTGGTCGAAAGTAGCGAGGGTATCGCGCCGTTTGGACGTTTCAAGTCCTGTCCGGCGGGATCATCTATACACGCAAATACTCAACAAACAGCGAAACCGCCGAGCAACGCGAGGCTTGGCCCAACCGAACAGGGCGGGAGCGCGCCTTAATGCATCTGCCCGTCAACATCGTACCTGCCGTCATTAAGTGATCCAAACATCTCGGCCACTTCGGGGTGCTCGACAGGTTCGCCGCTATTGTCCTGCAACAGGTTCTGCTCCGAAACATACGCCACGTAATACGACATGTCGTTCTCTGCCAGCAGGTGGTAAAACGGCTGGTCTTTCACGGGGCGAATGTCTTCGGGGATAGACTCCCACCACTCGTCCGAATTGTTGAATGTCACATCAATATCGAATACCACACCGCGGAACGGGTAGACGCGATGCTTCACCACTTGACCTAACGAAAATTTAGCCGATTTTTTTAACATTGCATTACCCTCTAGATACCGTGTCGCCCTCTTACAGACAGGTTGACTTCCTGTCCACAGCGGCCGAAATACTGAGAACACTATAAAGGTAGTCGCATGGACCTCATACTTCAAGTTATCCAAACTGTCGCGCCCGTATTTATTCTCGCCGGAATCGGCGTTATCTGGGTTAAGATCGAGTGGGAATACGATGTGGAGTTCGTCACGCGGCTAACAATGACCCTGTCCGTCCCAGCCCTGATTTTCGTGGCCCTCGTCAAAGCCGAGATCGATCCGCTGATATTGCGCGACACGGTTATGGCGACCGTCGCCACCTATATCGCCGTGGGTATTTTGATGCTGATTCTGGTCAAAATAACCAAGCTGGATGTCAGGACATTCGTTGCACCGCTTACTTTTGGAAACACCGGCAATCTTGGCTTGCCGCTGGCATTATTCGCCTTTGGCACAGCCGGATTCGATTTCGCGGTGATCATATTCGCGATCATGGCAATATTCTCGTTCACGATCGGGGTCTGGGTCGTGTCTGGCGGCGGTTCGCTGCTGCGCGCGATCAAAGAGCCGATGGTTGGCGCAACCATCCTTGGCGGGTTCTTCATGTTCTATGATTGGAGCGTGCCCGTCTGGACAATGAATACGCTAGAGCTGATCGGGCAAATCGCCATTCCGGTGATGCTGATTACCCTTGGTGTGGCCGTGGCACGCCTGAAACCCGGCTCTTACAACCGTGCGATCTGGCTTTCGGTCGCTAAATACGTCATTTGTACCAGCACGGCCTGGGGCATCGGTCTTCTGTTTGCGTTGCCACCCATCGCACTTGCGGTGCTGGTTATTCAGGTCTCGACTCCGGTGGCGGTCACGTCGTACATGCTGGCTGCAAAATATGAGGCCGATGCGGATCAGGTAGCGGGGCTGGTTATGGTCTCGACGTTGATGTCGATTATCGTGATCCCGATCCTGCTGTCATTTTTTATATAGGTTAACCAGATGACAAGACGTTCCGAATTACTTATGCCTGCGGGCAATCTGCGCAAGTTGAAAATAGCGGTGCTTTACGGCGCAGATGCGGTTTACCTAGGCACGCCGGATATGAGCCTGCGGACGAAATCGGAGTTCTCGCTTGAGGACGTGATCGAGGGGGTGAAATTCTGCCACGCCCACGGCAAACGCGCCTATCTGACGCTGAACCTGTTTTCGCATAACAAAGACGTCCCCAAACTGGAAGAATATATTGATACAATCCGCACAGTGAAACCTGACGGGCTTATTATCGCTGATCCCGGCATTTTCCAGTTCGTTAAAGAACGCGCTCCGGAATTGTCGCTGCATATCTCAACCCAAGCGAATGTTTCTTCGTGGTTGTCGGTAAAATTCTGGGAATCCCAAGGGGCGGATCTGGTGGTGCTGGCCCGCGAAGTCTCGTTCACCGAGCTGACGGAAATCCGTGAGAAATGCCCCGATATCCAGTTGGAGGCATTCGTACACGGCGCCATGTGCATGACCTATTCGGGGCGTTGTTTACTGTCCAATTTCATGGCCGAACGTGGGTCAAATCAGGGGAATTGCGCCAATTCGTGCCGCTGGAATTATAAAGTGCGAATGCGCCTTAAGGACGGGACGATTGAAGAACTCGATATTAACGAATCCAACAAAGATATGTTCGAATTCCTGCTGGAAGAGGGCTGCCGCCCCGGCGAGCTGATGCCGATCGAGGAAGACGGGCGCGGCTCGTACATTCTGAACTCGCGTGATTTGTGCATTATGCCCAAGCTGGATGAATATCTGCGCATCGGCATAGACAGCCTAAAGGTCGAGGGGCGCGGGAAGTCTGAATACTATGTGGCCGTCGTGACGCGGGCGTATCGGATGGCTATTGATGATTATTACGACGACCCCGAGAATTGGGACGCGCGGAAATACATGCGAGAACTAGAGACCGTGGGCAACCGTGGCTACACACTGGCGTTCCATGACGGGCGGCTCTCCAATTACGCGCATGACTACGAAAATACGGCGAGCATGGCGCAGTGGGAATATGCGGGCGTGGTGCGCGAAGTCACAGACGATGCGTTTCTGGTCGATGTAAAAAACAAACTCGAGGCAGGCGAAGTTCTGGATTTCGTCTCGCCCGTCAGCCGCGAAACCATGTTGATCCGGCTTTATGATTTCGAGGTTGCCGCAACCGGCGCACGGCGCAATGTCGTTCATGGTGGCTCGCAAACCACCATCCGCATCCCGTTCGATCTGTTCGATCACGAGGACATTGATACGCTAAAAGCCCGCTTTCCGGCCTTCACCGTATTGCGCAAGGAAAAGGCGTTGAACGAGGAACAGTGGAACCGCATCAAGTTTGACAAGCTGGTGCAGAACCTTGAGGTGGCGGATAAACGCGACGATGCGAATTACACACGCCGCCGCGATGCGTTGGCCAAATCCATCGGCGAAGACCCAAATGAGCGCCGTTTCAAAACCAACCGTATCGGCACCGAGGGGTGCTGCGGCAAAGGTTGCAACGGCTGCATGATCTTCTGGCAAGACGATACCTATGCGCGCGCCCGCGAGATATTACTGAAACGTAAACAGGGCGAGCAACTTACCGCGAAAGAAGCCAAAGAGCTGAAAATCGCTTAGGATTTCCTTGCTTTTCTGCGAAAAATGCGATTCTGTGTCTGCAACAGGAATAAAAATTCCGAGCAGATAAATTTGAGGCAGACATAATGCGTATCTTCGCACTTCTTTTGGTATTCATACTGGGTTCTTGTGTGAGCAGTTCCCGCCCTCCGGTTCACCAGACCAACGCGTGTTCCGTATTGGATCAAAAACGCGGCTGGTTGAAAGATTTACGCCGTAGCGAAGCGACTTGGGGCGTGCCTATCCATGTGCAAATGGCAACGATCTGGAAAGAATCCAACTACAACCGCCGCGCTAAAACTCCGAAAAAGTACTTCCTTTGGGTCATCCCGAACGGCCGTGTTTCTTCAGCCTACGGGTATGGTCAGGTTATTGACGGCACGTGGGACTGGTACCGCGACGAAACCGGCAACCGCCGCGCGAACCGTGCCGATTTCGGTGATGTGACCGACTTTATCGGCTGGTATATGGACCTATCCAACCGCCGCCTCGGCATTGCCAAGAACGACGCTTATAACCAGTATCTAGCCTATCACCAAGGCCAAACCGGCTATTCCCGCGGCAGTTATGCAAACAAAGCGTGGTTGTTAGGGGTGGCGAGCGAAGTGCAAGCCATGGCCAACCGCTATGAGGTACAGCTGCGCAGTTGCACCTAAAGCATTCCATTGCGCTTTGGTATTTGACAGCCTCCACGGCGGCTTTCTATCCTGGTCCGAACTAAGTAGTAGGGGCCAATCTTGGATCGTTTAAGTGAAATGGAAGCCTTTGTTTCTGTGGTCGAGCAGGGTGGTTTTACCAATGCGGCCAACAAGCTCGGCATTTCAAAATCTGCGATATCTAACCATGTCTCCGGTCTGGAAGCCCGCCTTGGCGTTCGCTTGTTGAACCGCACGACGCGGCATGTGTCGGCCACAGAACTGGGTCTGACGTATTATGATCGCGCCATTGCCATCCTTGCCGACGCGCGCGCAGCCGATGAAATGATCACCGCGATGCAGGACACTCCGAAGGGTGCTTTGCGAATTTCCGCGCCTGTTGATTTTGGTAACAATCAGCTATCTCGTGCCGTCAGTGCGTTCCTGCAAAAATACCCCGACGTATCCGTAAACATGACGTTGGACGACACCTACGTCGAGATTATCGCCGAAGGTTTCGATGTGGCAATCCGTATTGGCCAACTGGTTGATAGCAGCATGCGCGCCCGTAAACTGCTGGAAACCTCTACGAAATTTGTCGCCTCGCAAGATTATCTGGATGCCAACGGCACGCCGGAAACCATCGATGATCTGACCAACCACCACTTGTTGCATTACTCTAATTTATCGACTGGAAACACGTGGAACATAACCACCCCCAACGGCGAGGAGCGACAGGTTCGCGCCAATGGGCGTTTAACGGTTAACAACGGCGGCTCGTTACTTCGCGCGGCTGAAACCGGCCTCGGGATCGCCCGCCTCCCCTACTTTATTATCGAAGATTCGATCGCTAAAGGTCGCGTCGTGCCCATTCTTGAAAGCCTGCCGGAACAACGGATGGGTATTCACGCGATCTATCCAGCAGGCAAATTCATCCAACCGACCCTGCGCGCTTTCATCGATTTTCTGGTCGAATATTTCCGCAAAAACAATCACGCCACTGGCGCCTAATCCGTCCGGTCTTCGCTGAACGCATAGATCGCCACGCTGATCAATAACAGCACCGCAAAGAACAAAAACAGGCTTTGGTACGGGGCCGCAGCACTGCTTGCGTTGGCACTTGATGCCACGTACATGCGGCCCGTGATCCATTGCAACAAGCCGACTCCGCCGATGCTGAACAAGTTTAGCAACGTCACACCGCGCCCAAGCAGATGCGGTGGAATAAAGCTGCGGCCATGCGCCATCATCAGCGGGAAGGACAGGCCGAAAAGGCCGATACCGAACAGCAGAATTGCCGTGGTCATCACTGTATTGTCGCCAAAGGCCCAAAGCCCCAGCAGGCAAAGCGCGCCCAGCAGATTGCCCACGACAATCACCCATTTGCGCGTGCCAAATATGCGATCCATCGGGCCGTAAGCAAAACTGCCGACCATCATCGCGACCGCCATCCAGAAGGTAATCGTGCCGATTCCACCAGCATCCATTCCAAACACATCGCTTAGATACGGCCCTGCCCACAGCCCGCGAATACCCGCAGCAGGCGCGTAGTTAACCATAAGTAGCGGAAAAATCAGCCACAACGCAGGCATCTTCAGGATGTCGAGCAAGCTACCTTTCGGCGTATCTTTATCCACTTCGACCTTCGGTAAATCCTTAACAAAAATGGCCAAACCAACGGCCACCACAAGGCTGGCCACCACCATGACCCACAGGCTTTCACGCCATCCCAGCGACTCGACAGCCAAGGCCAACGGGACGGAACCCGCCAGATTTCCAGCCGTTCCGACCCCGAGAATTACCCCCGCCAAGGTCGCGAACATCGCCGGACGGTAAAGGCGCGCGAATATGTAATAGCTCGCCATCAGCACGGGCGCGCATCCCACCCCGATCAGCGCCATCGCGCCTTGCACGCCAGCGGGGGTCTCGGCGATAGCAAACAGCGCAGACCCTCCACCGCCGCCAATCGCCAGCAAAATTGCCGAGGTCCAACGCGGCCCGATATTGTCCAACGCCCAGCCAACCGGAATTTGCATCACCGCAAAAGCCCCGAACCACAGGCCCGATGCCAGTGACGAATCCGCCGCCGTAGCACCCAGATCGCGGCCCAGAACCGGCGATAATACCGCAAGAAAAGCACGATAAAACTGACTTAAAACATAGGCCAAGGTTAGAAAAACAAATCCGGCGCGCATCTGGGAAATCCTAGTTTTTGAATAGCTTCACGAGGTTCGACAAGACGAACCCCACGCTCGACATAACGACAATAGACGGGCCAGCGGGGGCATCTGTGACCCAGCTAAACCCCAGCCCGACCGCCACCGCGCTAACACCGATAATCCCCGCAAACACAACCATTTGCTCGGGTGAGCGCGCCATAGTCCGCGCCGCTGCCGCTGGCAAAATCAGCATCGCGGTGATCAACAGCACTCCGACCAGTTTCATCGCCAAGGCCACGAACATGGCCAGCGTCAGGGTGAAAATCAAGCGGTCCCACATCAGGGATCCCCCCTCGGCCACCAGCAACTCGGGGCTAAGCGTTCCGTTCAAAAGGCTGCGCCAACGCCATGCCATAACGCCCAAAATGCCCACCGCGCCCAACGAGATTACCCAAATATCAACCCACGAAACGGACAGGATATCGCCCAGCAATGTCTCCATCAGGTTCAGCCGAACGCCCGGCAAAAGGGAGGCCGCAACCAGCCCGATCGCCAGTGCTGAGTGCGCAAATACCCCCAGAACCGTGTCCACCGCATAGTCGCCGCGCTGCATCATATAGGTCACAACCAGCGCCATCGCGCCCGCCAACATCGCCACGCCAAGGGTCATCGGCAAGCCAAGGGCCAGCCCAAGTGCGACCCCCAGCAAACCGGCATGCCCCGTCGCATCCCCGAAATATGCCATGCGCCGCCAAACGACCAAGCACCCCAGCGGAGCCGCCGCCAACGCGATTACCACCCCTGCAATCAGAGCGCGCAGAAGGAAATCATCAATCATGGGTGTGCCCCTCGTGCGAGTGGTCATGGCGGTGCTCATAAAGCGCCAGCTCGGCCCGTGCGCCAAACAATTCCTTGTAACTCGGGTCTGCCGAGACCTGCGCAGGTGCACCGGAACAACACACATGACCGTTCAGGCAAACCACCTTATCCGACTGCGCCATCACGACGTGTAGATCATGGCTAACCATCAGCACAGCCGCGCCGGTTTCCTTGCGAACCTCGGCCAGCAGGCGGTAAAAGCGCGCCTCGGCAGGCTGGTCCAAACCTTGTGTAGGTTCATCCAGAATTAACAAATCCGGCCTGCGCAGCAAGGCGCGCGCCAACAGAACGCGCTGCAACTCTCCTCCAGACAAATCCGCCATCTGGGCCGCACGCAAACGAGCCACGTCGGTTTTTTCCAGAACATCCGCACGCGCGCCTTTGGGCAAACGCCCCGCCAAGGACAAGAACCGCGCGACCGAGATCGGCATGGTTTTCTCTAGATGGATTTTCTGCGGGGTATAGCCGATCCGCATCCCCGCACGTTTATCAATCCGCCCCGCGCTAATCGGTATCGCACCAATTATGGCCTTCAACAGGGTTGATTTTCCCGCCCCGTTCGGGCCGATCACGGTCACGATTTCACCCGCCTCGATCCGCAGGTCAACGTCGTGCAGCAACCGCTTGTTGCCCACGCGCACCTCGACCCCTTCAACTGTAACTAACGCCATGATGCGCCTCTCGTTTTACCTTGCCTGACCGTGATATTCAGGATTTGGCTGCATCGCAATAGCCGAGGACATGCGGTTGGACATGTTAAAGAAACTCGCCACCGCCGCGATGTCCCAAATATCGGCATCGCTGAAGCCGACATCGCGAAGGGCTTGGCGGTCATGCTCCTCGATCCGGTGGCTGGATTCGGTCATCAACACCGCAAAATCCAGCATGGCGCGTTGGCGTTTATCCAGCTTGGCGGCGCGGTAATTCATCACCAATGCCTCGCCCAGTTCCGGTTTTCCGGACAGCTCGCGCACCGCCGCACCGTGGGCCGTCAGACAATAGAAACAGCGGTTTACGGCCGAAACGACCACGGCAATCATCTCGCGTTCCAGTTTGGAAAGGCCGGAATCCCCCAGCATCAGGTCATTATACATCCCCGAAAATGCGTTCAGCTTGTCGATATTATGCGCATAAGAAACCAGCACGTTGGGCACCATCCCCAGCTTTTCCTCGCAAATACGAAAGAACTTCGCCGTACCTTCGGGCAGCGGATTTATGGCGGGCAGATTAAGGGCGGTTGGTAAATCGGTCATGTGACCTCCTTCTTGCGGTAATGATATTGGCCAGCTTTGACCATCCCGAGCCTCCGGTAAAGCCCGCACGCAGCGTCATTTTGGGTTAGCACAACAAGGCTGAAGGTGTGCGCGCCATTACACGAGGCCCAAGCCCCCATCGCGCCCATCATCTGCAAAGCCAGCCCTTTACGCCGTGCATTCGGCAAGATTTCGAGGGCGTGCATCATGGCGATATCCTTGTCACAGGCAACATAAGCGACCCCTGCGGGTTGATCATCGGCGCGGCCAAGAAAACAGGCTTTGGGGCCGGTCGCGCGCCGTATAACATCCAGCCGTCCCGCGTCAATCCCGCCGGTTTCCCAAATCTCGGCCATCACGGCAATCGGTTCCGAGGCATCAATCACCGCCAAACCTTTGGGGTCATGTTTCGCAAGCTGCGCCGAGGGGCCAGCGAACAGTGTCACAGGGTCTTTGATGAAATACCCACGCGCCTCCAACGCCTTGTCCAAGGCGCGGTCATTGTCACGGATCATGAACAAAAGCGGCTGGCCCATGCCCTCCATCGCCTGCTCGGCGGCATCGATATCCGTTGGGGTAAACTGATCCTGCCAAAGCGACGCGGACGAGACCCGTTGCCCGCCACCACCCCCTCGTCGGACCATGAACGGACCAAGGCGGTGCATCTTTTCAGGCGGCCAAGTGGTGTCGTTAACGCCGTACAAGCGGTGCGCGGTCGGGGGTTTCCAAGTCATATTATGCAGCGCTCCAGCAGGGGTGTGTTGGTGAGGATACGT
>CAKZNY010000247.1 GCA_937132145.1 uncultured Paracoccaceae bacterium
CCAGTTGCGCGATATGTTCGGACACCATCTGGCAGGCTTTTTCAGGGTAGGGACGGGCCAGATAAGTTACGTCTTCCCCATAAATCTGTGCCGTGAAAATCTTTTCACCTGCCTTCAGCGCGCTGCGGTTAGCAATGGCAAACGGCATGAAAGCCCCGCGCATTTCGTCCAGCATGAACCGTGCGAAATCAGTGTTGCCGTCCAGCGAGCCAGACCCGTTCCACGCATCCGCCCCGCCGCCAATTGCGGCCCACTCCCGCACGCGCGGGTATTTATCGACCAGCCGACTAGGCACCGGATCAACCATTGTATGCGCCCGCAAGCCGCCTAAAATAACAGTATCAACGGCGCAAGGTGCATCGCCTAACAGATACGGCGTCTGCTGCAACTGCGCGTCAACGGCGACCAAAATGCGTTCGTATTCCGTCTCCGCCATGGCTTGCTGATGGGGTGGTTCCACGCCGGTTGCCCTACATGCTTTCAACCCCCAAGCCGCAATCCCTTTCGCAACCTGCTCGTCTCCGTTTCCCATGATCGGCGCGGCAAATTCCGCACATTCAGGGTAATGCCAACGATAATGCACCATCGTGCGCCCCAGCCATTCATCCAGAAAATTTTCAATAATATGGATCAGTAACCCAAGCTCGCCAGAAGCAAACATCCGCGTCGAAAACCGCGCGTCAAGCATCCGCATGATCGGGGTCGTATCCCACAACGCCCAACCTTCAGGCGTTTCCAGAACGGGTATGATATGCGTACCCGCCCGCTTGCGGGCCTCCTCGGTCGGTATGCCGAGGCTCACCTGAACCCGATCAAAGTCAGCCCCATAGAAAACCAGCGCACTCTCGAGCTTGCGCGAGAAGTAGCTTAGATCATGCCCGTAGTACGTATATTTTCCCATATTTTCCCCGAATTTCCTGCCCCTATGGGTTCCACGCACATGGCGCGAAGTCAATCCAACGTACGCAGACTTGTGCGCCCGACCCAGAGCAGCCATATAGGTTTGAACCGATAGGATGGAGGCAGACATGCAACACGACCACAATTCCCCCGGCTGGCACGGCACCACGATTGTAGGTGTTCGCAAAGGCGGCAAAGTGGTGATTGCTGGCGACGGGCAGGTCAGCCTCGGCCAGACCATCATCAAAGGCACGGCCAAAAAGGTCCGCCGGATCAATCCGGGTGGGCATGAAGTTGTGTGTGGTTTTGCGGGTTCCACAGCGGATGCGTTTACGTTGCTGGAACGCCTTGAGTCCAAACTGGAGGCCTCTCCGGGGCAACTTTTGCGCGCCTCGGTGGAGCTGGCCAAAGACTGGCGCATGGATAAATACCTCAAAAACCTCGAAGCGATGCTGATTGTGACCGACGGTAAAGTCCTGCTCGTAATCACAGGTGCTGGCGATGTTCTGGAGCCAGAGCACGACGTAACAGCCATCGGTTCAGGTGGTAACTTCGCACTGGCCGCAGGGCGCGCGATGTATGATTTTGAGGAAGACGCGGAGGTGATCGCCCGCCGCTCCCTCGAAATCGCCGCCGAGATTTGTGTCTACACGAACGGAAAAATGACGGTAGAAAGTATCAATGGCTGATTTCATTCTAGACGACATCCGCGCGGGCGTCGCCGCTGGCGTGATTAACGAGGGTCAAGCGGCCAGCATGATCGCGATCGCTAACCAGCGCCTTGGTTATCGCCAGAACATGGGGGCAGAGGACGAACCGTTCGAGCTGTTCAAAGGCTTCTCGGAAATCTTCGTAACGGTGGGGCTTGGCATCCTTTACGGTGGCTTCATGACCGTCGCGATGCTGGTGGGCAAACCGGTCATCGTGATGGTCCTGTCAGCCGCACTCACCGTTGCGATGGCCTATTATTTCACCCTCAAACGCCGGATGATTTTGCCCAGCATCGCGCTGGCCATCGTCTTTGCTGGCTCCATCGGGGGGCTAGCCGTATTCTCGATTTTTGATTTGGATGCAGAAATCCCCAACGGCTACCATTTCCTCGCCACCGCCACCATCGGGGCCATAGCTATGCTGGCCTACTTCTGGAAATTCCGAGTGCCCTTCGCGATGTTCCTGTTCGGCCTGTACGGCGCTGGCATCGCCTTTTCAATCGCCGGAATAACAGCGCCCGAATCCATATTCGCATCAGCCTTTATCGGCAATGCAGACGGCATATTCGACATCAGCCGTAACCCGACCATGGCCTACACCATGCTGATTTTCGGCATCCTCGCGTTCCTCGGCGGCATGTGGTTCGACCTGCGCGACCCCTACCGCATATCCCGCCTGTCGGCCTGCGGCTTCTGGCTGCACATCCTTGCAGCCCCGGCAATCGTTAACGTCGTCGCCCTAAGCCTGCTGAACCTCGAGGGTACAATGGGCTACGGATTGGCCGCCGCCGCGCTGGTCGTCATTGCAATCGTGGCGCTGGTCATCGACCGCCGCTCGTTCCTGACGGCAGGTATTATATACATCGGCATCATTCTGGCATGGGCGCTCGACACAGGGTCTGGCGATGATTGGAGCATCGCGTTAACCCTTCTGGTCATGGGTGCATTCATCACAGCACTCGGCACATGGTGGGTGCAACTGCGCGCCGCTATCATGCGAATCTTGCCAAACTTCCCGCTTAAAAACAGATTACCACCCTATCAGGAGGCAGTATGACTGACCTTACCCCCCGCGAAATCGTATCCGAACTGGATCGTTACATCATCGGCCAAAGCGACGCTAAACGCGCTGTGGCTGTGGCCCTGCGTAACCGCTGGCGCCGTCGGCAATTGCCCGACGATCTGCGCGATGAGGTGTACCCCAAAAACATCCTGATGATCGGGCCTACCGGTGTCGGTAAAACCGAGATCAGCCGCCGCCTTGCCAAGCTCGCCAAAGCCCCGTTCCTGAAGGTCGAGGCGACCAAGTTCACCGAGGTCGGCTACGTTGGCCGCGATGTCGATCAAATCGTGCGGGATTTGGTGGATATATCGATCCAGATGATCCGCGATCAAATGCGCGAAGATGTCAAAGCCAAGGCGCACCACGCGGCCGAGGAACGCGTGATCGACGCGCTCGCCGGCGAGGATTCCCGCGATCAAACCCGCGAGATGTTCCGCAAGAAACTGCGTGACGGTGTCCTGGACGACAAAGAAATCGAGCTGGAGCTGGCCGACAATTCCAACCCCTTGCAGATGATGGACATTCCGGGCCAACCGGGCGGGGGCATGGGGATGATGAACCTCGGGGATTTATTCGGCAAAGCGATGGGTGGTCGCACCCAACGCCGCCGCGTCAAGGTTTCGGAAAGTTATAAACTGCTGTTCGAGGAAGAGGCCGACAAGCTTCTGGATGAAGAAAGCATTAACAAAAAAGCCGTCGATGCGGTGGAAGAAAGCGGCATCGTTTTCCTCGACGAGATCGACAAGGTCTGCGCCCGCTCGGACGCGCGTGGGGGCGATGTGTCCCGCGAAGGCGTGCAACGGGATTTGCTGCCTTTGATCGAGGGTACAACGGTTTCCACCAAATACGGCCCCGTCAAAACCGACCACATACTGTTCATCGCATCGGGTGCATTCCACTCCGTCAAACCATCGGACCTTCTGCCGGAACTGCAAGGTCGGTTGCCTATCCGTGTGGAGCTCCGCGCGCTGACCGAAGAAGACTTCGTGCGTATCCTGACCGAAACCGATAACGCCCTGACACTGCAATATACCGCCCTGATGGCCACCGAAGAAGTTACGGTGGATTTCACGGTCGAGGGCATTGCCGCGCTGGCAAAAATCGCCGCCGAGGTGAACCACACAGTCGAAAACATCGGCGCGCGCCGCCTTTATACGGTACTGGAACGCGTCTTCGAAGAACTAAGCTTCTCGGCACCGGATCGCGCAGGCGACGAGGTCACGGTTGACGCTGATTTCGTTGAAAAGCACTTGGGCGAACTGTCGAGATCAACCGACATCAGCCGCTACGTTTTGTAGTACGAATTAACGAAGGCAGTAAACCGACCGCCGAGCGAAGCGAGGCCCGGCCCAACCAAAGGGCGGGAGCGCTCCCGCCTGTCGCTGTGCTGATAAATCAGCCGCTCCCGTTGGGCGAAGCCTCGCTGCGCTCGGCGGTTGTGGCAGGGTTTAACGTTGTTGGTTGGTGTTGGGCTGCTCTAAACCTTCTTCATAAACGAAGCCTTAAGAACAATCGTTGCCTTTCCGATTCGGCATTCGATCTGTTCAGGGTTGCCCGTCAGGCGTACGTTCTTGATCTGCGAGCCGCGCTTTAGCGTCTTCGACATGCCCTTAACTTTCAAATCCTTGATGACCATCACCGTGTCACCATCGTTTAAGATGGCGCCGTTGCTGTCTCTGGTGTCCATTAATAAATCCTTAAGATTAATCGGGCGCGAGCATGTAGCCCGCTCCGCGTACTGTCTGCAAATATCGGGGTTGTTTCGGGTTTGCTTCGAGTTTGCGCCGTAGCCGCGTGATCTGCACATCAATCGCCCGTTCCTGCGCTGATCCATCGCCCTTGCCAAGATCGTTGACCAATTTCATGCGGGAAATAGGCTCGTGCGTGTTCGCGGCGAAAATCTTCATCAAGGCGTTTTCGGTCGCGGTCAGGCGAATGCGTTCCTCGCCCCGCCACAGCTCGCTGCGGGTCACGTCGTAACGGACATCGGCCATTTGCAGGGTCTTGGGCGGCTCGACAATAATATCCGTTTTCGGCACACGCCGCAGAATGGCGTTAACGCGCAACAGCAATTCCTTTGGCTCGAACGGTTTGGGCAGGTAATCATCCGCCCCCATCTCTAGCCCTTTGATCCGGTCATCCGCATCGCCGCGGGCCGACAGCAAAAGGATGGGCGTGGTTAACGTGCGGCGAAGGTCTTTGGTTAGCGAAAACCCGTCCTCGCCCGGCATCATGATGTCGATAATCAACATATCGAACTCCAACCCCGCCAACAGTCGCCGCGCGTGTGCCGCATCGCGTGCGCCGGTCACCAGAAAGCCGTTTCGCACCAGAAACTTCTGCAACAAAAGGCGAATGCGTTGGTCATCATCGACCACCAACAGATGCGCGTCGCTGTGTTCTGTAAGAGTGTTCATCATGCGTTATCCGCCATGCCCAAAACTTTCTCTCGCAAGCTCGGGTCGATCATTTGTTCCAGCACGGTGCGGAACCCGTGCACGGCCTCTGGTCCCGCGTTGGAATACGCCTTGCGCATCCGTTTGCGCTGCGCGTCTGACAGTTCCCGTTCCAGCGTTTCGCCCACTTCGGTCAGGTACAGGTTTCGCTGGCGGCGATCCTGTTTTCCGACGCGGCTTTCCACCAGACCATCTTGAACCAAGTGTCTTAACACGCGGTTAAGGGATTGCTTGGTGACGCCAAGAATATCTAACAATTCATTAACCGTCAGCCCCTTCTTGCGGTTGATGAAATGGATCGCGCGGTGGTGGGCGCGCCCGTATGCGTAATTCTCCAGAATCAAATCGGGGTCGGCCGTAAAGCCGCGATAGGCGAAGAACATCAGCTCGATTCCTTGCCGTAACTGGTCGTCAGTCAGGAACAACAACTGCTCGGATCGGCCGGGCTGGCGCGCTAAACGGTTTCTTTGCATGGTTTTTCCTCAACCTGATTTATCTGTTCACAGTTTATGTCAGTCTTATTGACTTTCCAAGAATCATTTGTTAGCAAAATGAGGAAATAACGAAATAAACTGTCGAATATATACCATTGCACGCAATATTCGCAAATAAACTGAGGATAGAACAATGGCTGATGCCCCATATGACGATCGTGACGGAACCATCTGGATGGACGGAGCGCTAATACCATGGCGCGACGCCAAGGTGCATATTCTGACACACGCGATGCATTACGGCTCCTCCGTTTTTGAGGGGGAACGCTGCTACAACGGCAAGATATTCAAAAGCCGCGAGCATTCCGAACGCCTGCTGAAATCCGGCGAATACATGGACATCCCGATCCCCTACACAGTAGACGAGATCGAGGATGCGAAGGCGATGGCGCTTGAGGCTAGCGGCCTGACGGATGCATACATTCGCGTTCTTGCGTGGCGTGGTTCTGGCCAAGACATGGGCGTTGCGTCCGCGAATAACCCTGTCCATATGGCCGTGGCCGTTTGGGCGTGGGGCGCATATTACGGCGATGCGAAATATGCCGGTGCAAAGCTGGACATTTCCAAATGGAAACGCCCTGATCCCGCAACGATCCCGTGTTTTGCCAAGGCGTCCGGTCTTTACATGATCTGCACCATGTCCAAACACGCAGCCGAGGCAAAGGGTTGTTCGGATGCGTTAATGTATGATTATCGCGGTTATATTGCCGAGGCGACGGGCGCGAACATATTCTTTGTGAAAGACGGCGTAGTTCACACACCCATTCCGGATGCATTCCTGAACGGCATCACCCGTCAAACGGTTATCGGGATGCTGAAAGACAAAGGCATTGAAGTGATCGAGCGTCACATTATGCCCGAAGAATTGGCCGATTTCGAGCAATGCTGGCTGACAGGCACCGCCGCCGAAGTTACCCCCGTTGGTCAGATCGGTGAGCATATGTTCGAGGTTGGCGACATCGCACGGGACATCGCCGAAAGTTATGAAAAGCTGGTGCGCGAATAAATTTGATGCAATCATGGTTGAATACTTAAAGTGAGGTATTCAACCATGAAAAGACGATACGCCTTTATTATCGCAATAGCTTTAGTCGCAATTATTGCCGTGTGGCGGCTTCAGACGAACACTTAAGGCCAAATAATGATCCCTCCACGTAAAATTATTATCGATACCGACCCCGGTCAAGACGATGCCGTGGCAATCCTGTTGGCGCTCGGGTCCCCTGAACTCGAGGTGCTGGGGATTACCGCCGTGGCGGGAAATGTGCCGCTGGCGCTGACCGAAAAGAACTGCCGTAAAATCTGCGAGCTGGCTGGGCGGCCCGACATTCTAGTGTTCGCAGGGGCCATCCGCCCGCTGGTGCGCACATTGGTGACGGCGGAATATGTCCACGGTAAAACCGGGCTGAACGGGCCGGATTTGCCGAACCCAACCATGCCGTTGCAAGAACAATACGCCGTTGATTTCATCGTTGAAACGCTAATGGGGGAACCCGAAAAATCGGTGACTCTTTGTGTTCTGGGCCCGCTGACCAACATCGCGCTGGCCATGATCCGCGAACCCAAAATCATCCCGCGTATCGCCGAGATCGTCCTGATGGGCGGCGGGTGCTTTGAGGGTGGCAACACCACCCCCGCTGCCGAGTTCAATATCTACGTTGACCCCCACGCGGCCAAGATGGTTTTCGCGGCGGGGGTGCCAATCACCATGTTCCCGCTTGATGTAACCCACAAGGCGTTAACAACGCGTAAACGGGTGCAGAAGTTCCGGGATATGGGCACAAAGGCGGGGACCGCCACGGCAGAGCTGCTCGACTTTTTTGAACGCTTCGATGAGGCGAAATACGGTACCGAGGGTGGCCCGCTGCATGACCCCAACGTCATCGCGTGGCTTTTGAAACCGGAACTTTACACGGGCCGTCATATCAACGTCGAAATCGAAACCGCCTCGGAATTGACTATGGGCATGACCGTTGCCGATTGGTGGGGCGTGACGGATCGGCCGAAAAACGCCTTCTTTGTGCGCGATTTGGACGCTGAGGGCTTCTATAACCTGTTAGTGGAGCGGATTGGCACATTGTAGCCCTTGACTCCGCTGCCTTGAGGCAACAAATGCGCTGTGATACAATTACATTCATGGCGCACCAAAAAGGTGCATGAGATTTAGGAGGACATTGTCCTGTCCGATAATGTTGACGCGGCGCAGATGACCGCAGATTCCGCAAATACCGTCGTTGGTAAAAGCGGTGATAAAACCGAGAGCGATGCAATGCTCGCCCGGATTCTGAAATCGCTTGATGAGAATAAAGCCGAAGACGTTGTGACGATTCCGTTGCAGGGGAAATCCGAGATGGCCGATAATATGGTTATCGCCTCGGGCCGTTCCTCGCGGCAGGTTTCGGCGTTGGCTGACCAGCTGTTCCAGCTGATCAAAGTAGACACCGGCCTCATTTGCCGTATCGAGGGTAAACAGACCGGCGACTGGGTTTTGCTGGATTGCGGCGACGTAGTTGTGCATATCTTCCGCCCCGAAGTTCGCGATTTCTATCAGCTTGAAAAAATGTGGCTGACTGCCGGTGGTGATCAGCCCGAAGAGGACTGATATGCGTGTCACCCTTTGCGTTGTCGGGCGCCTGCGGGCAGGGCCGGAACGTGATCTTATCGACGATTACCTAACGCGCTTTGAGCGGACGGGCAGGGCGCTTGGCCTTGGTCCGGCGACGGTGATCGAGGTCGAGGACAAAAAGGGCGGCGGCTCGGTGGCAGAAGCTGCGCTTCTGCGTAAGGCGATACCCGACAGGGCATTGCTGGTGACCATGGACGAGCGGGGCCGCGTGATGACCTCGCCCGAGTTTGCCAACAAACTGGCCGGTTGGCGCGACAACAGCCAGCGCGATCTGGCGATTATAATTGGCGGCGCGGACGGCATCGCGCCCGATCTGCGCGCAGAGGCGGATTTCTCGCTGTCATTCGGCAAAATGGTCTGGCCCCACATGTTGGCGCGCGTGATGCTGAGCGAACAACTTTACCGCGCGGCGACTATTCTTTCGGGCGGCCCCTACCACCGCGCCTGATTGCTTGCGCTTCCGTGCGCGCGATCTTACCCTGAAGGTTAACCAAAACCGGAGGTTTCCGATGCCCGCACCAAAACCCGTAGTTCTATGCATTCTTGACGGTTGGGGTTTGCGCGATGCGCGCGAGAATAATGCGGTTGCGCTGGCCAACACTCCGAATTTTGATCGGATCATGGCGCAATGTCCTAATGCAACGTTAACGGCGCATGGGCCTGACGTTGGTTTGCCGGAAGGGCAGATGGGCAATTCAGAGGTGGGGCATATGAATATTGGCGCAGGTCGTGTTGTCTGGATGAAGCTGCCAAAGATTAACAATGCGATAACCGATGGCTCGTTTCGTAAGAACGCCGCCTTGCTGCGATTTGCCGAGACGCTAAAAAAGACTGGCGGGACGGCGCATGTTGCGGGCCTCGCCTCGCCCGGCGGTGTGCACGCGCATCAGGATCATATCGTCGAGATTGCCAAAGTGTTAACAGCGGCGGGCGTTCCGGTGGTTCTGCACGCCTATCTTGATGGCCGTGATGTTGCCCCCCAAAGCGCGGATAAGCAGATCGCCAAACTGGTTAACGACCTGCCTGAAGGCGCGAAAATCGGCACCATTTGCGGGCGGTTTTTCGCCATGGACCGCGACAATCGCTGGGACCGTGTGCAAGCCGCTTTTGACCTTATGACTAGGGGCAAGGGGAAGGTTGCGGATACGGCGCGCGATGCGATTGAGGCGGCCTATAACGCTGGTGAGACGGACGAGTTCGTCTCCCCCACCGCCATAAACGGCTTTAGCGGTATGCAGGACAATGACGGTTTACTGTTCGTTAACTTTCGCGCCGACCGCGCCCGTGAAATTCTGGCAGCCCTCGCCGATCCGGCGTTTGAGGCGTTCGATGTGTCCGCCCGCCCGAAATTCGCGGCGATCTGCGGGATGGTCGAGTATTCCCGCAAGCACAACGCCTATATGGACGTGATGTTTCCGTCTGAAGAAATCGTTAACACGCTCGGCCATTGGGTTGCCAGCCACGGCAAAACCCAATACCGACTGGCGGAAACCGAGAAATACCCGCACGTCACCTTCTTTATGAATGGCGGCGAGGAAGAACCGGAAACGGGCGAGGACCGCTATGTTGCCCCCAGCCCCAAGGTGAAAACCTACGATATGCAGCCCGAAATGTCGGCCGCCGAGGTCACCGAGCATCTGGTGGCGGCGATCAGCGGGCAGGAATACGACCTGATAATCGTGAACTTCGCGAACCCCGACATGGTCGGCCACACGGGCGATTTGCAAGCGGCAATGCTGGCCTGCGAGGCGGTGGACGCGGGGCTGGGCAAGGCGCTTGCCGCACTGAAAGGCGTTGGCGGCGCGATGATCCTGACGGCGGACCACGGCAATTGTGAGACCATGGTGGACCCGATAACGGGCGGCCCGCACACCGCACATACGTTAAATCCGGTTCCGGTCGTGCTTATCGGTGGCCGAAAGGGCGCCAAAATGCGCAGTGGTGGCCGGCTGGGTGATCTTGCGCCAAGCCTGCTGGAGTTGATGGAATTGCCGATCCCGAAGGAAATGACAGGTCAATCCCTGATCGTTTAGGCGGACATCCGCGCAATCATGTGAAGATAATGTGATCGGTTTCGACTTAAAGGCTGGTGCAGAAACGCAGGAAAGGTTCTATATAGACTCTAGCCTCGCGCCAGATTCCCGTTTCGGGTGAAAATATAGGATGTATTTGAATGAAAAAAATTCTCTTAGGAACATTAGCCGGTGCCGTAGCTGGCGTGGCAATTGCCGTACAAATTTCCGCCCCGATCTCGGCGCAAGAGAATACTCGCCTGCAAACCACCTATGAACAGCTCGATCTGTTTGGCGATATTTTTGAACGTATCCGCTCTGAATACGTTGAGGAAGTGGACGACGTGGCGTTGATTGAGGCGGCGATTAACGGGATGTTAACCTCGCTAGATCCACACTCCAGATATTTGCCACCCAAAGATTATGACGAAATGCAGGTCGAAACCCGTGGCGAGTTTGGCGGCCTTGGCATCGAAGTGACGCAAGAGGACGGCTTTGTGAAAGTCATCTCGCCCATCGATGACACGCCCGCCTATCGCGCTGGCATTGAGGCTGGCGATTTAGTCACCCACATCGACGGTGACAGCGTGCTTGGATTGACATTGAGCGAGGCCGTAGACCTGATGCGCGGCGAAGTTGGTGAAGAAATCGTGCTGACGATCTTCCGCGAAGGTGTGGACGAGCCGTTCGATGTGACCATCGTGCGCGATATCATCAAACTGACAGCCGTTAAAGTGCGCACCGAGGGGCGGGCGATTGTGATCCGCATCACCTCGTTCACCGAAAAAACGTACAATAACCTTGTCGATGGTATGGCCGAGGAGATCGAGGCAAACGGCGGTGTAGATAACATCGACGGCTTCATCCTTGATCTGCGCAACAACCCGGGCGGCCTGCTTAGTCAGGCGATCTCGGTTTCCGATGCGTTTTTGGATGCGGGCGAGATCGTATCCACCCGTGGCCGTAATGCGGAAGACAGCGACCGTTTCAACGCCCATCCAGGCGATATAGCCGAAGGTAAACCGATT
>CAKZNY010000248.1 GCA_937132145.1 uncultured Paracoccaceae bacterium
AGCGCATGCCGCCGGGATCATCAAAAGCGGTGCAAAAATGTTGACTTTTGGCGGTGATCATTTTGTTGCCTACCCGCTTCTGAAAGCCCACGCCGAAAAATACGGGCCCGTTACGCTGATCCAGTTCGACGCGCATTGCGATACATGGGAGGATCAAGGCGGGCTGGACCATGGCACCATGTTTGCTCGTGCCGCCGACGAGGGCATTATAGATGTGACCAAATCCACCCAGATCGGGCTGCGGACATTTAACGACAGCGACCACGGTTTTGAAATCCTGACCGCTCCGTGGGTGCATCGCAACGGTATTGATGCGGCGCTGGAAATCATCAAGGAGCGGGCTGGGGACACGCCGGTTTATATCTCGTTTGACGTAGACGGGCTTGATCCGGCGTTTGCACCCGGCACCGGCACGCCTGTGATGGGTGGTCTGGCCAGTTGGCAGGCGCTTGAGTTGATCCGCGGGTTTGGCTCGCTAAATTTGATCGGCATGGACGTGGTCGAGGTATCCCCCCCATACGACCACGCCGAAATCACCGCCTTGGCCGCCGCAACAGTTGCCCACGACTGGTTGTGTCTTTTGGCGAAAAAGCAAGGGGCCAAAGGCATTGAGGTCGGGCGGCTTTAGAGGGAAAATCATGGTCCGTAAATCACAAGAATACATCTCGCGCTTTCCAGAGGCCACGCAAGAATGGCTGGATGGCCGCCGCGTGGAAGAGGTGGAATGCATCGTCGGCGATCTGGTGGGTATGTCGCGCGGCAAGGCGATGCCCTCGAATACGTTCAGCCGTTCCGACCATATGTTTATGCCTATTTCGATCTTTTACCAGACAGTTTCGGGCGAATATGTGGATATGGAGATCGAGGGCCAGTGGACGGAATCCGACATGGTTCTGACGCCGGATTATTCGACTGCCGTGGCTGTGCCGTGGTCCGACGATGTGGCCGTTCAGGTCATCCACGATGTTAACGATCAGGAAGGAAACCCCATCGGGGTCGTTCCGCGCAATGTTTTGAAGCGGGTTATGGGGTTGTATAAGGCCGAAGGCTGGACTCCCATTGTGGCTCCGGAAATCGAGTTTTACCTGACCAAGCCCAACCTTGATCCTACCAAACCGATCGAGCCGCCCATGGGTCGCACCGGCCGCCGTGTAGTTAGTCGCCAAGCCTATTCGATGATGGCGGTTGATGATTACGGTCCGGTTATCGACGATATTTATGCCTTTTCCGAAGCCATCGGGCTGGAAATCGACACCATCATTCAGGAAGGCGGTGCGGGGCAAATCGAGATTAACCTTGTGCACGGCGACCCTGTAAAACTGGCGGACCAAGTGTTTTACTTCAAACGTCTGATCCGCGAGGCAGCCCTTCGCAATGACTGCTTTGCTACGTTTATGGCGAAACCGATGCAGGATGAACCGGGCAGCGCGATGCATATCCACCAGTCGGTTCTGGACAAAAACGGGGAAAATATTTTCAGTGACAAGGACGGTAAAGAAACGGAGCTGTTCTACAATTTCATCGCTGGACAGCAGAAATACATCCCCCACGCCATCAGCCTTTTCGCACCTTACGTGAATTCGTATCGCCGGTTCGTGGCCTCGGGTTCCGCGCCGATCAATCTGGAATGGGGGGCGGATAATCGCACCACGGGTATTCGAATTCCCATCTCCAGCCCGGCGGCGCGACGGGTGGAAAACCGTGTTTCTGGCATGGATGCGAACCCGTATCTGGCACTTGCTGCCTCGCTGGCGTGCGGGTATCTGGGCATGAAACGCGGGTTAAAACCGCGGGCGGCGATGACGGGCGAAGCGTACGGGCAACCCCGCGCACTGCCCCGCAGCTTGCTTGGTGCGCTCGATCTGTTTGACGGGGCGCCGGAGCTGTCCGAAATTCTGGGCGAGGAGTTTTGCCGCGTTTACAAGGCGGTCAAACGCCACGAGGCCGAGGCCTTCCTTGAAGTTATCAGCCCGTGGGAGCGGGAGCATCTGCTTCTGAATGTCTGATGGATTTACTTACAGTTAACGACAAAGCGGGTGCGTATCCGGCGTCGTATTACGCGGCCACGGCCCATATGCTCGACAGGTTTCCCGCGTTGCAAGGCGATGAGAATTGCGATGTCTGCGTCATTGGGGCGGGGTATACCGGCCTTTCTACGGCGTTGCATTTGGCACAGCGCGGCTACGATGTGATTTTGCTGGAGGCCCAACGCCTTGGCTTTGGCGCGTCGGGTCGAAACGGGGGACAGGTGGGGTCGGGCCAGCGGGTTGAACAGGGTGATCTGGAAAAGATGCTGGGCAAGGACCACGCGCGGCAACTGTGGGATTTGGGCGAGGAATCGAAGTCTACAGTTCGCGATCTGATTGCCAAAAACAACATTGATTGCGGGTATAAACCGGGCGTTTTGCACGCGGAGCAGAAGCGCAGGCATTTGCACCACACACAGGCCTATGTCGAAAAGCTGCAACGTGAGTACGGGTATGAGCAGATCGAGTATATGGACGAGGCCTCGCTTCGCTCGGCGGTCGGGAGTGACGCATATTGCGGTGGCTCCCTCGACCGGGGCGCGGGGCATTTACACCCGTTGAACTTCGCGCTTGGCTTGGCGCGGGCGTGTGTCGCGGCGGGGGTTCGAATTTTCGAGGAAACGCGAGTGAGCGAGATCAAGCGTGGCGACCCTGCGGAGGTTTTGTGCAAAAACGGCAAGGTTACCGCCAAGTTTGTGGCGTTGGGCGCAAACGGATATCTTGGCAATCTGGAGCCGCAAGTCGCGTCGCGGGTGATGCCGATCAACAATTTTATCGTGGCCACCGAACCTTTAAGCGACGACATGGCGCGCAGTCTGATCCGGGACGATGTGGCGATTGCGGACAGCAAGTTCGTCGTGAATTATTTCCGCCTGTCGCAAGACAACCGCATGCTGTTTGGCGGCGGCGAGAGTTACGGCTACAGGTTCCCAAAAAACCTTTCAGCGAAAGCCCGCAAGCCGATGCTGAAGATCTATCCGCAGCTGGCCGATGTGCGCATAGATTATGCTTGGGGCGGGACATTGGGCATCACGATGAACCGCATGCCGGATTTCCGCCGCCTCAGCGCCAACATCCTGTCGGCCTCTGGATACTCCGGCCACGGGGTTGCGATGGCAACATTGGCGGGGAAATTAATGGCCGAGGCGATCAGTGGTACGGCGGAACGTTTTGATATCATGGCCGATGTGCCGACATCGCGGTTTCCGGGCGGGACAAGCCTGCGCGCACCGCTTTTGATTCTTGCAATGCTCTGGTTCAGTTTGCGCGACCGGATGTAATCGCCCGATATTTTCACGGTATGTTCCGCCAATTCACACCTAAAAGTTGATAAACCACAGAATAATCAATGTTTTTCACCTTTACGTTGGGTAAATAGTTGAAAGCGAAGAGACTGTGGGGCAGTCTCCTGTGATGGTTTGTATAATATTCTTGGTTTTGGCGAATTGCCAACGCCGTACAAACCAAAAAAATAAACAACGGAGGAAATAACATGAGCTATTTTGCCAAATCATTGGCAGCAAGTTTCGTAGTAGCATCCATCGCAGCAGCACCTGTGCTGGCGCAAGAGATGCATCCGGTAACGGGCGAAACTTTGGCTGATGAACAGACATTTACATATAGCTTGATGGACGATCCGACATCGCTTGACCCGCAAATCATCGAAGATGTTAGCGGTTCTGCGTTTGCGCGTGACCTTTTTGAAGGTTTGATGAACCAGGACGCAGACGGCAACCTGATCCCGGGTGTTGCGACTGGCTTTACAACAAACGACGACAAAACCGTTTACACATTTACATTGCGTGACAATGCGATGTGGTCTGACGGCCGGCAAGTAACGGCGCATGACTTCGTATATGCTTGGCGGCGCGCGGCTGATCCTGAAACAGGTTCTCCATACTCGTGGTTCATGGATATCATGTCCATCGCAGGCGTTGGTGACGTTCTTTCCGGCGATGCATCCCCCGACACCCTTGGTGTTCGGGCGATTGATGACCTGACATTCGAAGTGACACTGACAGCCTCGCTGCCATACTTCGCGTCAATGACAACACACGCAACAACATTCCCGACTCCTTCCTGGGTGATCGAGGAATTTGGTATTGAGTGGATGCGTCCTGAAAACTTCGTTGGTAACGGCGCTTATGTTCTAACCGAGTACATCCCGGGCGAAACTTCGACACGCGAGCGTTCCACGAGTTACTGGAACAACGAAGCTACAATTATTGATAAAGTTGTAACTTTGAACATTGCGGACGAAAACACAGCGCACACACGTTACTTGGCTGGCGAACTTGACCTAGGTACAGTTCCAACCGGTCAGTATCTGCGTTTGAAAGCGGAATATCCTGATGAGACAAAATCCTATCCGCGTCTGTGTACATACTACTACAGCCTCAACATGGGTGAAAATGGCCCTGAGTCGCTGAAAGATGTTCGCGTTCGTCAGGCTCTGTCCTTTGCTGTTGATCGCTCGATCATCACCGAAAACATCCTTCAGGCCGGTCAGATTCCTGCGTTCACCTTTACTCCAGGTGCGACTGCTGGCTTCGAGGTTCCTGAAGTTGCATTCGGCATGATGTCTCAAGACGAGCGTAATGCGAAAGCGAAAGAGCTGTTGGCTGATGCCGGTTACGGTGCAGACAACCCGCTTGAACTAGAACTGTTGTACAACACGTCAGAGGGCCACAAAAACATCGCGACTGCGATTGTTCAGATGTGGAAAGAAACCTTGGGTATCAACGTGACTTTGGCAAACATGGAATGGAAAACATTCTTGCAGACCAAAGGCGACGGTAACTACGATATCGGGCGTGCAGGCTGGTGTGGTGACTATAACGAGGCATCTACATTCCTCGATCTGGTCAGCACTAACTCTGGCTACAACGACAGCAAATACTCGAACGCTGAAGTTGATGCGCTGTTGCAATCGGCCAAAACTATGGACGATGCTTCTGCAAACTACACACGCATCGAAGAGATCGTAGCGACAGACATGCCACTTATCCCTGTGTATCACTACACTGGTGTCGGGATGTTCAAACCAAGCCTCAAAGGCTGGCCTTTCAACAACGTTGAAGGCAACTGGTACTCCCGCGATCTGTATAAGATCGTACCGTAACAGTACGGTTTAAAATTTGGCACCGCGCGTTCGTTCGCGCGGTGTTAGTCTTTGTCAGTCCGGGACACTACGCCGGGCGAACATTCTTATAGGTTAACGATATGTTAAATTACGTGATCAAGCGGGTAGGGCTTGCGATTCCCACCATGTTGATACTGATCGTATTTTCTTTCTTACTGATGCACTCTGCACCGGGCGGACCCTTCACATCCGAGCGACCGCTACCACCGCAAGTGCTGGCTAATATCGAGGCCAAATACGGATTGAACCAACCTCTTTGGCGTCAAATTATCAATTATATCTGGGGCATCCTGACAGAATTCGATCTTGGGCCGTCGTTCAGATACAAGGACCGCACGGTCAACGATATCATCGAACAGGGTTTCCCTATCACTATCAAATACGGTGGCTGGGCATTCATCTTTGCCGTAGGCATTGGTGTTCCGCTGGGCATTATTGCGGCGGTTCGTCAAAACACATGGATCGACTATTTCGCCGTTGGTTTTTCGATTGGCGCAGCCGTGCTGCCGAATTTCGTTATGGCACCGCTGTTGGTTATCGTCTTCACACTATGGCTTGGCTGGCTGCCCGGGGGTGGGTGGAACGGCGGTGATTTCCAGCATATGGTAATGCCGGTAATTGCGCTTTCAACCAGCTATATGGCGTCGATCGCACGGATTACCCGATCCTCGATGCTAGAGGTTTTGAACAGTAACTTCATCCGAACCGCGCGCGCCAAAGGCCTGCCGGAGCATGTGGTTATTTTACGTCATGCGCTGAAACCGGCGATGTTGCCGATGATCTCGTATCTTGGGCCTGCGTTTGTCGGGATTATTACCGGATCGTTTATTATCGACCTCTATTTCGGTACGGGCGGAATTGGGATACACTTCGTGAACGCCGCATTGAACCGCGACTATTCGGTTATTATGGGGTTAACGGTGCTTGTTGGCTCGTTGACCATCGCATTTAACCTTATCGTTGATCTGATCTATGCATGGATCGATCCGAAAATTCGCTATTAAGGGGGCTGGCTATGCTTGTATTAAATAAAGTTAAAATCCAGGAAATGGCAGATAATATCGCCGAAATGGATGCGGTCAAAGGGCGTTCACTTTGGACGGACGCGCGCCGCCGGTTTATGCAAAACAAGGCGGCCACGGCCAGCGTTTTTGTTCTGACACTGATCGTTCTGTTTTCCTTCATCGGGCCGTACTTCGCGGTTTGGACGAACGAACAAATCGACTGGGCCGTGCTGGGACGCGTAGCTGAACTCGGCCAACCCTCATTTGCGAACGGTCATTTCTTCGGCACGGATTCACTGGGCCGAGATTTATATTCCCGCGTTATTCAGGGCACTCGAATTTCGCTAAGCGTCGGTTTTGTGGGCGCGACTGTTGCTGTGATAATCGGCACTTTATACGGTGCGATTGCGGGCTACGTGGGCGGGCGTGTCGACCAGTTTATGATGCGTATCGTTGACATTTTGATGGCCATCCCGGGCATGTTCGTATTGATCCTGATGCTGGTGGTCTTTGGCCGCTCCATCCTGATGCTGTTCATCGCCATCGGCCTGCTGGCCTGGCTGGATATGAGCCGCATCGTGCGGGGACAAACCCTGTCCATCAAGAACAAGGAATTCGTCGAGGCAGCGCGGGCAACCGGCGTCAAAAACTCGAAAATCATCACCCGCCACATCGTTCCCAACCTCCTTGGTGTCGTTGTGGTTTATGCATCCCTTCTGGTGCCGGGCATGATTTTGATAGAAAGTAGTATTTCGTTCCTTGGGCTTGGCGTGCAGGAACCCAGCACCAGTTGGGGCGCGTTGATTTCGGACGGCGCGAAGACAATCCGCTATGACACCGAATGGCAATTGCTGTTCCCGCTGGCGTTTTTTGTGACCAGCCTTTTCTGTTTCTATTTTATTGGCGATGGTCTACGTGACGCGCTGGACCCGAAAGACAGGTAATCGTACATGAGCTTACTAGAAGTTAAAAATCTGAGCGTCGAATTTTCGACTCCAGACGGTACGGTTCGTGCTGTCAACAATGTCAGTTTCAATCTGGAAGAGGGCAAAACGCTGGCCATCGTGGGTGAATCCGGTTCGGGCAAAAGCCAAACGGTTTTTGCAATGATGGGGTTGCTGGCCACCAACGGTACTGCAACCGGCAGCGTGAAATTCGAGGGCGCAGAAGTCCTCGGGCTTAAGGGCGATGCCCTGAACGCCATCCGCGCGCAGAAAATTGCCATGGTTTTTCAGGATCCAATGACCAGCCTGAACCCGTATATGCGGATATCGGACCAGATGGCCGAGGTGCTTATCCACCATAACGGCATATCGAAATACGAGGCGATCAAACAGTCGGTCCGGATGTTGGACGCGGTGAAAATCCCCGAAGCCAAAAACCGTATTCGCATGTACCCACACGAGTTTTCCGGTGGTATGCGCCAACGGGTAATGATCGCTATGTCGCTGCTTTGCCAGCCAAAACTGCTGATCGCGGATGAACCCACAACCGCACTGGACGTGACCGTTCAAGCCCAGATTATGCGCCTTCTGGCGGACATCCAGAAAGAATTAGGGACAGCTATTATCCTGATTACACACGACCTTGGCGTTGTGGCTGGCAACAGCGACGACACGCTGGTGATGTACGGCGGCCAAGTGATGGAGGTCGGCACGACCGAGGCCGTCTATGCCACCCCGACGCACCCCTACACCCAAGGCTTGATGAGCGCGGTACCCCGTGTCGATGTTGTACTGGATGTGCTTGTGACCATCCCGGGCAACCCGCCCAACATGATGAATATGCCCGCCGGCTGCCCGTTCACACCGCGCTGCCGGTTTGCGATCGACAAATGTGTGGAAACCATGCCTGAACTGGTGAAAACCGGCGGCGATTCCAGCCATTTGCGCGCCTGTAACGTCGCTGTGGAGGACTTGGTATGAGCAACGAAACAATCATGCAGGTCGATAACCTAAAGGTATATTTCAGGGTTAAAAATCCCGAGGCGATGCCTTGGACCAGACCCGACGTTCTGAAGGCTGTTGACGGTGTCAGTTTCAAGCTGAAAGCGGGGGAAACCCTTGGGATTGTTGGCGAATCCGGCTGTGGAAAATCCACCTTGGCACGCGGTATTATCCGCCTGATCGAAGCGGAAGAGGGGCAGGTTTTATGGCTTGGCCAAGACCTGTTGAAACTTAGTAACAACGAGATGCGTTCGCGTCGCCAAGAAATCCAGATGATTTTTCAGGACCCTCTCGCCAGTCTTGATCCACGCATGAACATCGGGGAAATCATCGCCGAGCCGATCAAAACCCACCACCCCAAAACTCCCAAGGCCGAAGTTAAACAGATGGTCGAAGACGTGATGGTCAGGGTTGGTTTGTTGCCAAATCTGGTGAACCGTTACCCACATGAATTTTCCGGCGGGCAGTGCCAACGTATTGGAATCGCACGCGCTTTGATCCTGAAACCCAAGCTGATTGTCTGTGATGAACCCGTGTCGGCGCTTGACGTTTCTATTCAGGCGCAGGTGGTTAACCTGCTGAAAGAACTGCAAGACGAAATGGGTCTAGCGCTTATTTTCATCGCGCATGACCTTTCGATCGTGAAGCACATCAGCACGCGGATCATGGTGCTGTATCTTGGTAATATGATGGAGCTTGCAGACAGTGCGGACCTCTATGACAGGCCGCGCCACCCCTATACGCAGGCGTTGATTTCGGCCGTTCCAATTCCCGATCCGCTGATCGAAAAGAATAAGGAACTGATCCTGATCGAAGGGGATTTACCCTCGGCGATCAACCCGCCGTCGGGCTGTGTTTTCCGCACGCGGTGCCCCAAAGCACAAGACATATGCGCGAGCGATAAACCGGTGTTCGAGGATACGGGCAAAGGCCACATGGTCGCGTGCCACTTCCACGACTAGCATAAAAACGAGCGTTAACCTTTGCGGCTAACGCTCGTTTTTTGATGTACACAATGCGTGCACAACCCGTGCACAATGCGTATGCACAATTTTGTGGGTGTGGTTGTTAACCTTTACCCCTCCATCGCTTCTAATTCGTCGATCATCGAGGCGATTAGCGACAAACCTTTGTCCCAGAATTTCGGGTCGGATGCATCCAGCCCGAAGGGTTCCAACAGCTCTTTGTGGTGCTTCGATCCACCAGCCTTCAGCATGTCGAAATACTTCTCTTGGAAATCGTCGCCGCCTTCCTCGTAAACCGCATAAAGCGCGTTCACCAAGCCGTCGCCGAACGCATAGGCGTAGACGTAAAATGGCGAGTGGATGAAGTGGGGGATGTAGGTCCAGAAGGTCTCGTAACCCTCCATAAAGTTGAACCCGTCGCCAAGGCTTTCATGCTGGATTTCCATCCACAGCGCGTTGATCTGGTCCGGCGTCAGCTCGCCCTCGGCGCGGGCGGCGTGCAGGCGGCACTCGAAGTCATAAAACGCGATTTGGCGGACAACGGTGTTGATCATATCCTCGACCTTGCCGGCCAGAAGACGTTTACGTGCGGCTTGGTCGGGCGCATTATCCAGCAGCTTGCGGAAGGTCAGCATCTCGCCAAAAACCGACGCAGTTTCCGCCAAGGTCAGCGGAGTATCCGCCAGCAACTGGCCTTGCCCCGCCGCCAAAATCTGATGCACCCCGTGGCCCAGTTCATGCGCCAAAGTCATAACATCGCGCTGTTTACCAAGGTAGTTGAGCATCACATACGGGTGCACATCGGTAACGGTCGGATGCGCAAAAGCCCCCGAGGATTTCCCCGGTTTCACTTCGGCATCAATCCAGCCTTTATCGAAAAACGGCTCGGCCAGCGCGGCCATGCGCGGGTCGAAATCGGCGTAGGCGTCCAGCACCATCGCGCGGGCCTGATCCCACGGAATGACCAGATCATCCTCGCCGGGCAGGGGGGCGTTACGGTCCCAAACCTCCATTTTATCCAGCCCTAACCACTTGGCTTTCAAGGCATAATACCGATGCGAGAGCTTCGGATACGCCGCCACAACCGCATCGCGCAGGGCCTGCACGACCTCGGGTTCCACATCGTTGGAAAGGTGGCGCGAGGTTTGCGGGGTTGGCAGGTTACGCCACTTGTCCTCGATCTCTTTTTCCTTGGCCAGCGTGTTGGTGATCCGCGCAAATAGCGGCGTGTTGGCGCTGAAAACCTTGACCAGTGCCTTGGCGCCAACCTCGCGCCGTTTGCGGTCCGTGTCGGACAACAGGTTGAGGGTCGCCTCAAGGCTCATCTCCTCGCCGTCCACATCAAACTTAAGCGCGGCCATCGTTTCATCAAACAGGCGGTTCCATGCGGATGTGCCCACGACAGATTGGTCATGCAGAAACTTTTCCAGCTCGTCAGACAGCTGATATGGCTTCATCTTGCGCAGACTGTCGAAGATCGGTTTATACCGGTTCAGATCGGGGTTTTCCGCTAACAATGCATCCAGCGCGGCGTCTTCGATCTCGGGATCGAGATCCTCGACGGGCTCGGGGGCGATGTGCAGCACGACGCGTACGGCCTCTTCCTTTTCCATCCGCACCGTGCCCGCGCCCAACAGCAGGCTTACTTCTCGTTCCTCTTTGCGCTTTCCTGTTTGCTTGCCCATCGGCCTGCTCCATGCCCGTCGGGGACTGCGAGGAGCGCAAGCAGGTTGAAATATCATAGATCCAAGTATACAAGCCAATGCGTCAGTTGTCAAATCATGCTCGCTCGCCAGTGTCCATGAGCATCATATCGCATCACCACCGCCGGCCGGCGTCCCGCAAGAAGCGTCGCTGCTGCTTCTGAAAGATGAGCCCGCATACGTTGCACAGCGTCCCGGGTCCGTCCGGCCCGTACCGCCACTCGGGCGTGTCTCCCGTGCCGCACGAGTGGCATCTCATGACAGCATTGCTCAGACGCTGCTTGGGTCAGTCTCCGTCCAGCAGACGCGGCGTGGGACCGGGCGGCGTACCTGTCGGCGGGTCTTGTGCGCCTGCCGGGCCTGAGCCGGTTCCGCCTTGGCCGCGTTCCTCTCCTGCTTCACCGGGGTGGCGAGGGGCGAGCTCGATATGACAATGGTACAGTCGGCGTCTAGTTCGCGGCGGATCTACGAAATC
>CAKZNY010000249.1 GCA_937132145.1 uncultured Paracoccaceae bacterium
ACCCACCGAAGGACAAAACTGGACGTTAACAGAAATATAACCATCCCGTAGGGTGTGTGGTCCCCACGCACCGCCCCAACGCCAGCCACAAAAAAGGTGCGTGGAAACCACACACCCTACATCGTGCCGTTAGCACTTTCTTAAGAAACCGCGATTATCCGTTCTTTGGTCAAGCCGCCCGGTACAACCGTTATGGGCACTGACATGTTCTCCGTTTGACGTGCAACGAGTTGTGTGACCAACGGGCCGGGGCCTTCGCCCGTAGCACCTGCACCCAGAACCAGAACGCCGACTTCGGGGTCGGCCTCGATCGCGGCCAGAACCTCGGTCGCTTTTTCGCCTTCGCGGATCACCAGTTCCGGCTCTATTCCTTCTTTGTCGATCATCCACTTGGAGAACACTTTGAAATGCTCTTCAATCCGTTCCCGCGCTTCGGCGCGCATGGCTTCACCAACGCCGATCCAGTGCTGGAATTCTTCGGGTGCAACGATGCCCAGAATGGCGACTCCGCCGCCGGTTTTCTTTGCCCGAATAGCGGCAAAACGCAGTGCGTTCAGGAATTCGGGGCTGTCATCCATGACTACAAGAAATTTACGCAAAGCTATTTCTCCGTATTTGTGTGATTGCGACCATCATCGCCGATATTAGCCTTACACGCAACTGCACACTTACGGCTGCGTCACCTTGATCGCCGGATTAATAGCGCCAGTCACTGGCCGTATCGGCAAGCCACGCTTGGCCCAACCCTTTTCGGTCCGCGAGCCGGACATACCGCCAATCACGTCAATCAGACCCGAGTAACCCAGCTTCGCCAACTCGCCCGTCAGGTAATTCGAGCGGCTTCCCGTACGGCACGTAAACGCCAACGGAATATCCGGGTTTTCCAAACGGATCGCGATCAGCTTGGCCAGAAAATCGCGACTGGTCATATCCAGCAACAACGCCACATCCGGCACGCCGGTATCGGCCCACTCATCGGGACGGCGGATGTCGATCAGCACCAATTCACCAGCCAACGCCTTTTCACGCGCCACGTCCGGTGTCATTTTCACGATTTCCGCGCTAACGGCCGTTCCGGCGAAAATCATCACGGCCAGAACCTGAAATAGTTTGAATATTTTTTGCATTGCATCTCTCCCGAGTTATATTCGTCTTTTTGCATGTAATGCAGGTGGATGCAAGTTCCGCATGTAGGGTGCGTGGTCTCCACGCACCAATTGCTACCGTTGAGGGCGGTGCGTGGGGACCACGCACCCTACGAGTCAGCGACGAACGAAGCCTACGATATCGTAGGTTTTGGCCAAAATCGGTTCCGCAATCGCGGCGGCTTTATCGGCGCCTTTTGCCAAAATCCGGTCGATTTCCGCAGGGTCATCCATCAATTCGGACATGCGAGAGGAAATCGGCGACAGCTTGGAAACCGCTAAATCCGCCAACGCGGGCTTGAAACGGCCCCACTGCGCACCTGCGTATTCGGAGATTACGGCCTCGGATGTAGTGTCAGACAACGCCGCATATATATCCACCAAGTTCCGCGCCTCTGGCCGACCTTTCAGGTCATCCAGATTATCCGGCAGCGGTTCAGGGTCCGTTTTCGCCTTTTTCAGCTTCTTGGCGATCAACTCGGCGGAGTCCGTCATATTAATGCGCTCCATATCCGAGGCGCCCGATTTCGACATCTTCTTTGTCCCGTCACGCAGGTTCATCACGCGCTTCGCAGGCCCTTCGATAATCGGTTCTGGCTGCGGGAAAAAGTCCGGCACTTTGAAGTCGTTGTTGAACTTGGCGGCAATATCGCGGGTCAGCTCTACGTGCTGCTTCTGGTCCTCGCCCACAGGCACATGCGTCGCGTGGTAGGCCAAAATATCCGCCGCCATCAGCGATGGATACGCATATAAACCCAGCGACACAGCCTCGGCATTCTTGCCCGCCTTGTCCTTGAACTGGGTCATGCGGTTCATCCAGCCAACACGGGCCACACAGTTGAAAATCCAGCCCAGCTCGGCATGGACGGAAACCTGGCTTTGATTGAACAAGATCGACTGATCCGGATCCAGACCAGACGCGATATACGCCGCCGTCAGTTCCCGCGTCGCGTGCTTCAGCTCCGTCGGGTCTTGCCAGACGGTGATCGCGTGCATGTCGACAACGCAGTAGATGGTTTCAAACCCCTGCCCCTGCATATCTACAAACCGTTTGATGGCACCGAGGTAATTTCCAAGGGTCAGTCCGCCCGAAGGCTTGATCCCGGAAAAGACGCGACGCGTGTGGACCGCTTCCGTCATGGCAATTATTCCTTTACATGGGTTAAACAAGTGGCGCTTTATCGCGCCCACACCAACGCACGTCAACCGGAGTATATAATGTTCGACCCCAACGCCGACAAATCCCCGTTTCACGAAATACCCCCGGTGATCGTCGCACTCGCCGTGATTGTCAGCGGAATCGAGATCATGATGCAGCTTTCCAGCCGTGGGTTTATCGGCGGCGAGGCCGGCATAAGCTGGCGCGTCGATGCCATCCGTGCGTTCGGGTTCTATGACCCTATATTCGAGTATATGCGCGAAACACAGACCTACAACTGGGAAACGCTCGGGCGGATGATCACCTACCCGTTCATCCACTTCGCCTTCACGCACGCGGCATTCGCGGTGGTGATGATCCTCGCCATCGGCAAAGCTGTGGCCGAGGTGTTCCACACCGTCTCCGTTATCATTCTGTTGGTGGCATGCTCGGTTGTCGGGGCTGCGGTCTATGGATTGGTCGACGATTCTCAATACCCGTTGATCGGGACCTACCCCGCCGTTTACGGATTGCTTGGCGCGTTCACGTGGTTGCTATGGCTGAAAGCTGGCGCAACTGGCGAAAACCGCCTTAAAGCCTTTCAATTGATCGGCGTCCTTGTGGCCCTGCAACTGTTCTACCGCCTGACCTTTGGTGGAGGCAACGACTGGGCCGCCGACCTCGCAGGATTCGTCACAGGGTTTTTGTTGTCCTTCGTACTGGCACCAGATGGCCGCGCCCGTATGATCCGCTGGGTCGAGCTGTTACGGCGGCGGTATTAACCCCGTCGCAACCCCTGTTTAATGTCGCGCAAGCTCATCGCGCCAAGGCCAATGATTAACGCCCCGTAAACAACTGCCGCTGCGGTGACTAGCAAAGCTAACGCGCCGTAGCGGATGGTCGGGGTCGTCAGCAGGTCGCCAAGTCCAATCGACAGCCCCCAAACAACAACGCCCATCAACAGGCTGGCGATGATAATCTTTGGCAAAACACGCCGCAGACGCGCATCCATTTGCCCCACGATTCCCAAATGCCGCGTTCCGCGCCATAGCAAAATCAACATCACCCAACCGGCAATCGAAGTACCAATCGCTGCGGCCAGATACCCGAACCAATACGACAGCCCGACAGCCAGCACCACATTCACAGCCATGGAAACGAGCGCAAAGCGGAATGGTGTGCGCGTATCCTCGCGGGCGAAATAGATCGGCGATAAAACCTTGTGCAACACGAACGAGGGCAACCCGAACCCGTAAATCGACACAACCAACGCCGTCGCCTGCGCATCGGCCAAATCAAAAGCCCCACGCTGGAAAAGAACCGAAACAATCGGGAACGGGATGATAACCAACGCCACCGCAGCTGGCAAAGTCAGCAGCAAGGTGAACTCCGCTGCACGGTTAACGCTGTTCTGAGAGCCGATCTCGTCCCCCGCCCGAAGGCGACGCGAAAGATCCGGCAACAGCACCACGCCAATCGCGATACCAACAACCCCAAGCGGCAATTGATACAACCGGTCCGCATAATTCAGCCACGCAATCGCCCCATCGAAATAGGACGCGACCTGCCGCCCGACCAAAAGGTTCACCTGCACCACACCACCCGCAAGGGCCGCCGGAAAAGCAATAACCGCTAGACGTTTTAACTCAGGGGTCATGCGCGGCAGCCGAACCCGCAGGCGATAGCCTGCCTTGTTTGCGGCCCACCACAACATCACCATTTGCCCAACGCCCGCCACAGGCACGCCCCAGACCAGCGCCCAGCCGATGTCTTTACCCATGGAATGCGCCGCCCACATCGACCCGATCAGGATAACATTCAACAAAACCGGTGCAGCCGCAGCCGCCGCAAAACGACCGATAGAATTCAGCACCCCGCTAAGAAGTGCCGCGATTGAAATGAACAGGATATACGGAAAAGCCACCCGCCCGAAGTCAACGGACATATCAAACCGCGCATCAGCCGCAAACCCGCTGGCCATCGCCATCACAAACCACGGCATCGCCACTTGCGCCAGCAATGTGAATACTATCAGAATCATCGCCAAACCAGACATCGCATCCTCGGCGAACCGCTTGGCATCCTCGCTCCCCTCGACCTTTTTCGAGAACAACGGGATGAAGGCGGTATTAAATGCCCCCTCGCCAAAGAAACGCCGGAACATGTTGGGCAGCGAAAACGCAATCAGGAACGCCTCGGCCACAGGGCCGGAACCAAGGAATGCCGCGATCATGATGTCGCGGATGAAACCCAGAACGCGGCTGATCAATGTCCAGCCACCGACGGTAAAAAGCCCCGACATAAGACGGATTGGGCGGCTCATTCAGTTGCCCCTTTGTGTCCCTGCTCGATCGCGGCAATCAGGCGTTTTTCAATCTTGCGCTGCTTGTCGGTCGAGTGGATTTTAAGTCCGAACAAATCCTTAACATAAAACGCATCCACCGCCTGCTCGCCATACGTCGCGATTATCGCCGAGGAAATCGAGACGCCGCAATCCGTCAATGTGCGCGCCAAATCGAACAGCAAACCGGGGCGATCACGGGTGTCCACCTCGATAATCGTAAAGATTTCCGAGCCGTCATTGTCGAAAATCACCGAGGTCGGCACAATGAAATCCCGCTCCCGCTTCTTGATCTTGTCTTTCGATTTCAGCGCATCGCGGGCAATCACCTCGCCCTGCAAAATCCGCAGGATCATTTTACGCAGTCGGGAAAGGCGCGATTCATCATAAGGCTTGCCCTCGCCATCCTGAATCCAGAACACCGCCGTCGCCAGCCCGTCAGAACTTGTATAAGTCCGCGCATCCACCACATTCGCCCCCGCCAGCGCCAAAGCGCCCGCGAAACGCGCGAAAATACCGGGGTGATCTGGCATCACGAAACACGCCCGCGTCGCATCGCGCGACGGATCCGGCACAATATCGCTAACGGGCTCCCCCTCCTTGACCCCACGCGCCAATTCAGCAAAAATCTTCTGGGTCTCGGTATCGAGGCCCAGCCAATATGGTCGGTAGTGCCGCGCGCACTCCGCCGCAATCTCCGCCTCTGACCAGCCCTCAAGCGCAGCACTCAGCGCTTCTTTCGCTTCGGCCTCGCGTTTCGGGCCGCTGTGGATTTGTTGACCGTTCATTAACATATCGCGGGTCTGGCTGTACAAATCCCGCAGCAGCATGGCTTTCCAGTTGTTCCAAACCCCCGGCCCAACGCCGCGAATGTCACAAACCGTTAACGCCAGCAGCAGCTTTAGACGCGTATTGCTTTGCACGACATTGGCGAAATCCCGCACCGTGCGCGGGTCCGACAGATCGCGTTTCTGGGCCACGTCGGACATTAACAGATGGTTAAGCACCAGCCATTCCACCGTCTCGCATTCCGCAGGGTCCAGCCCAAGGCGCGGCGCAATCACCCGCGCCATTTTAGCCCCGACAATCGCATGATCCTCCGGCAGCCCCTTACCGATGTCATGCAACAGCAAAGCTATATAGAGAACCTTGCGGTTCACACCTTTTTTCAGGATAGACGAGGCCACCGGCAAATCCTCGACCAGTTGCCCGTTCTCGATCCGCGCAAGATTAGAGATACACCGGATCGTATGTTCGTCCACCGTATAGTGGTGGTACATGTTGAACTGCATCATCGCCACAATGCGCTCGAATTCCGGGATAAACGCGCCCAGAACCCCCAGTTCATTCATCCGCAATAAACCGCGTTCAGGGTTGCCGTGGCGCAACAAAATGCTCATGAATATCTGCTGCGCGTCAGGGTTTTGCCGCATATCCTCGTCGATCAGATGCAGGTTGCGCGCAATCAGGCGCATGGCGTCAGGGTGGATCAGAATTTCGGAGCGCAACGCCTCGTCAAACAGGCGCAGGATGTTCACCGGATCGCTTAAAAACGCCTCGGGGTCGGAAATATCCAGCCGCCCGTGCCTGATGCTATACCCCTTCGCGGCCTTGTCCTGCCCGAAACTGAACACGTTCAAAATCTTGCGCCCGATGCTGGGGCGGCGTTTTACATGTTGCGCTTCAAGGGCGGTCAGGAAGATGCGGGTCAGGTTGCCCACATGGGTCGCATGGCGGAAATATACCTGCATGAAATGCTCGACGGCGCGACGGCCCTCGGTGTCCTTGAAGCCCAGCGTTTCGGCGATTTCGACCTGCATATCAAACGTCAAATGTTCCACCGCGCGGTTCGCGATCAGGTGCAGGTGGCAACGAATGGTCCACAAAAACGCCTCCGCCTCGATGAAGGTTTTGTATTCTTCGGGCGTGAATACCCCGTGCACGATCAGCTCGTCCGTTTCTTTGGCGTGGTACAGATACTTGGCGATCCAGAACAGGGTCTGCAAATCCCGCAGCCCGCCTTTGCCTTCCTTGATGTTCGGCTCGACCATATAGCGCGAAGAGCCGTGGCGTTTATGTCTGGCCGCGCGTTCTTCAAGCTTGGCCTCGACGAATTCGGGGCCGGTGTCTTTGAAAAGCTCCTGCCAGAGGCGGACCTCGAGCTCGACCGCAAGGGACTCGTCGCCGCTAACATAGCGGTTCTCCAGCAAGGCCGTGCGGATGGTAATATCCTCGCGCCCCAAGCGCAGACAATCGTCAACCGTTCGCACCGCATGGCCAACTTTCATGCGCAAATCCCAAAGGGTATAGAGGATGCTTTCGATCACACTCTCGCCCCACGCGGTTTGCTTGTAAGGGGTCAGGAACAGCAGATCGACATCGGAAAACGGTGCCATCTCGGCGCGGCCATAGCCACCCACCGCCATAACCGTCAGACTTTCCCCCGAGGTCATGTTGAACTGCGGATGCAGCCAGCGAACGGCGACCTCGACCGCGAATTTGACGATCTCGTCGGTCAGATAGGTGTAGGCTTTGGTGGCCTTGGGCGCTTCGTGCGGGTCGGCTTTCAAGGCCGCCGCGATCTTGTCTCGCCCATTCGTATTCGCCTGCTTCAGAATGACAACGGCGCGCGCCCGAATATCGGTGGCGTCAGATGCATCCTGCATAGCCGCCTCGAGTTGCGCCCGAATTTCGTCCGGGTCCAGTATATCAATGGGGGAGCCGATCAGCCCCCCCACTTTGATTTTCGCAATGTCGAAAGCCATCTATTTAGAACCCGAAGCCACCAAAGTTACGTGGTGCAGGATCAACCACAACAGCCGTGCCTGTGTCCACTTTCAGTATCGCCAAACCGCGTTCGTTCTGCCCGTCTGCGCGGAACCGGAAGACGCCGTTCACCCCGATAAACCCCGCCGGATTGGTCAGACGTTGCGCCGAGAACGTATCCGTCGCCCCTTCAGCAGCCGCACTGCGGATCAACGCCCCGACCACCGCAACCGCATCATATGCAATCGCCGCGAGGTTATGCGGCTCGGAGCCGTAAGCGTTCAAATACCGCTCGTTAAACTGCGCGGTCAACACTGGGTCAGGCACAGCAAACAAGCCGTCTTGCAGGCTGGGCTGCAACAACAAATCGGTCGAACTATCCCAACGCGTCAACCCGAGAAACTGCGTATTTTCGCGCGTAACATCTTCGGACCCGAGCGCTGCTGCAATGAACGGCAAACCACGTGTCGGGGTGTCGGTAAACAACAGCGCCTGCACTCCGCTAGCTTTAATCGTTTCGGCAATCTCGGGCGCGGCCACGCTTAACCCCTCCATATTCAATGGATAGGAAGTGATCGCCGTCAGATTAGCGCCGACATTACGCGCCGCGTTTGCTGCCGCCGCCAAACCGGCCTCGCCCTCGACACCTTCGGGGTAAACCACACCGACATTCGTCATGCCGTTGCGAACCACATAGCCGTAAAGACGTGTCGCCACATCCTCGAACGTCACACCCATGATATAGACGTTTCCACCCGCAATCGCCGCGTTGTTGGAGAAACTAAGCACGTTAATCCCTTCAAGCCGCGCCACAGCCGCAACCGCACTGGTCGCACTGCTGAAAAGCGGGCCGATGATGATTTGGGCACCCTCGGCAATAGCACGCTCGGCCTCGGTCGCGGCCTGAACGGGGTCGGCCCCTGTCTGGTAAACCCGCAGATCAATCACCGCGCCCTGCAAATCCCGCACCGCCATATTTGCTGCGTTAACAAGGTTTTCCGCCAACTGGTCATTCGCCGCCTCGCCCGAAGCGTATGGCACCATTATGGCCACTATTACCGGCCGGGTTGGATCAACCGCCGACGTTGGCCGAGGCGGTCCGCCCGCACAAGCCGCTATGGTTAACGCCGTGATGCCCAGCAATACGGGCCGCAACAAACGGGATAAGGTGAAACGAAATTTTAACATAGTGCCTCGCAAAATCAGGTGCGTCTGGATAGACTCGAATTCGGGCGCAACGTTAAGGCGCGAAATGCCACAAGTAAACGGCGGCTTTGAACAAGGATTAGGGCAAATTGTCTAAGTTAACACCAACACTTGAAGCGGGGCTTTATCTGGTTTCGACACCGATCGGAACGGCATCCGATATAACATTGCGCGCGCTGGATATTCTGGCGAATGCCGATATTTTGGCGGCGGAAGACACGCGGAATACCAGAAAACTCATGGGTATTCATGGGGTTAAACTTAACGGTCGGCCCTTGATCCCCTACCACGACCACAACGGCCCCGCCCAACGTCCACGTATTATGGCGGCCATTAGGGATGGGAAATCGGTGGCATATGTGTCCGACGCAGGCACGCCGCTGATCGCCGACCCGGGATACCGGCTGGCGGCGGACGCCATAAGCGAAGGGTTGCCGGTAACATCTGCCCCTGGCGCATCGGCATTGCTGGCAGCATTAGCCGTTGCCGGATTGCCAACAGACCGGTTCCTGTTTGCAGGGTTTCCGCCGGTGAAATCCGTCGCCAAAGCCAAGTTTCTGGCGGAGTTCGCGGCCGTCCCCGCAACACTGGTCTTTTACGAATCGCCTCGCCGCCTTGCAGATTGCCTAACGGCAATGGAGGCCGCCTTCGGCGGCGGTCGGCGCGTGGCGGTATGTCGGGAATTAACCAAGAAGTTCGAAGAGGTACGGCGCGGAACCTTGGCCGAGCTCGCCGCCCAATATGGTCAGGAAACCGCCCCCAAAGGCGAGGTTGTGGTTGTGGTTGGCCCACCGATTAGCGCGGCCGCCTCGGAGCAAGATATCGACACAGCGCTGCGTTCCGCGTTGAAGAACCAATCTGTCAAAGATGCTGCAAGGGAAGTGTCCGAGGCCTTGGATATCCCCCGCAAGCAGCTATACGCCCGCGCGCTGGAGCTGAAATGAAATCGGGCAGCACGGCATACTACAACGGCCTCGCTGCCGAGGACATTGCGGTTCGGCTGTATGAGGCACAACAAGGCCGCGTGCTGGAACGGCGCTGGAAACGCCGCGAGGGTGAGATTGACCTGATCGTCTCGCTCCGCGGGCAGATCGTATTTGTCGAGGTAAAGGCCCGTAAAACGCTAAACACCGCCGCGTTTTCCCTGTCGGCCAAGCAAATTGAGCGGATGTTCAACGTCGCGCAGGTTTATCTGGCGGAAAGCGGCGCGGGGCTGAATGCCGAGACGCGCTTTGATATGGTGCTGGTTGATCGCCAAGGCGGCACAGAAATTCTGGAAAATGCACTGGCGATGGGTTGGTAGGGTTGAAACCCGACGCGCTCTGGTCCAAGTCTGTATAAACAACATAGGAACTCGCCCATGCCCCTCAAAATCGCCTTCCAGATGGACCCGATCGAAGATGTGAATATCGACGGGGACAGTACGTTTCGTATCGCCGAGGAAGCGCAGGCCCGAGGCCACGAGCTGTTCTACTACACCCCCGACAAACTGGCGTATCAAGAGGGCCGAGTGACCGCTCGCGGTTGGCCCCTGACGGTGCGGCGCGAAAAGGGCAATCATTTCACACTGGGCGAAGAGCAGGAGATTAATCTTGCCGACTGGGATGTGGTGTGGCTGCGCCAAGACCCGCCGTTCGACATGGGATATATCACCAGCACACATATTCTGGACATGATCCACCCCGAAACGCTGGTGGTGAATGACCCGTTCTGGGTACGGAATTACCCCGAAAAACTGCTGGTGCTAGAGTTCCCGGACCTCACTCCACCCACCACCATCGCGCGGGATATCAAGACCTTGAAGGCGTTCAAAGACAAGCACGGCGACATTATCCTGAAACCGTTGTACGGCAACGGCGGGGCGGGCGTGTTTCGACTGACACCGGATGACCGCAACCTGACCTCGCTGCACGAGCTGTTCACCGGCATCAATAACGAACCGCTTATCGCCCAGAAATTCCTACCCGACGTGGCGAAGGGCGACAAACGCGTGATCCTGATTGATGGTGTGGCCGTTGGCGCAATCAACCGCGTGCCGGCAAAAGGCGAGGTGCGCTCGAACATGCACGTCGGTGGGCGGCCCGAGAAGGTGGAGATGACGGCGCGGGACTTGGAAATTTGTGAACGCATCGGGCCGTTGCTGCGCGAGAAGGGCCAGATTTTCGTCGGGATCGACGTGATTGGCGGGTATTTGACCGAGATTAACGTCACCTCCCCCACCGGGATTATGGAGCTGGACCGGTTTGACGGAATTAATGTTTCCGCAATGATTTGGGAAGCGATCGAGGGGCGGATTGCCTCGTAGGGTGTGTGGTTTCCACGCTCCAAAGGCTTGATCGATGTAGGAGCGGTGCGTGGGGACCACACACCCTACGCACGAATAAACGCGGCGTTCGGGTGAAC
>CAKZNY010000250.1 GCA_937132145.1 uncultured Paracoccaceae bacterium
CTAAACGAAGCTTGATTTCTTAGGTTTCTTAAGTCTTCTTTTTGACTGGAAAGTTGTTGATATCCTATCTCAAATGCTAACTTTTGGTTTTCCAACAGATTCTCCCATGTCCTCTACCCCTCCAAACTCCCCATCAACTCCCGCCATTCGCCCTTGCTCATGCCGGAATCTTCCTGCGTCACCGTCTCACCCTTAATCATACGGCGCACAACCTCCATACCCTTACCAGAGAACTGCTCGCCGCCCAAACGGTAGTCCGCAAACGCTCCGTAGGCCGCCGGCACCCAGTCCGCTACAATCTTGCATATCACGTCGGCGTAGACTCGGATTTCGTATTGGGCGTGGCTGTCGGCCCGGAGGCGCAGGAAGTGGAACAGGTTGTGGAGGTCTACTTTCCAGTACCATTGCGTATAGATGTTGGCGGGCAGGTTCATGCGGGCGAGTTCGCGGGCTAGGCCGTCTTGGCCCTCGTTCGAGATCATCGCCTCGTAATTGTCGTAGGCGCGGTTGGAATCGGATTTGAGGATTTCCAGCACGCGGGCGGCTTCTTCGCCCTGCAAGACCTCGCCGCGGCCTTGGTTGTTGATGGCGGACTGCGCGTTGATGTGCTCGGGTGCGGGGATGTAGAATTCGCGGTCAAGGATCGAGTAGCGCGCCGAGTACTCGTTCACGTTGGCGGTGCGGTGGCGGATCCATTGGCGGGCGACGAAAACGGGGAGTTTGACGTGGAGTTTGATCTCGCACATCTCGAACGGGGTGGAGTGCCAGTGGCGCATTAGGTAGCGAATCAGGCCCTCGTCATTCGTGACGGCTTTGGTGCCTTTGCCGTAGGACACGCGGGCGGCTTGGCAGATGGCGGCGTCGTCGCCCATATAGTCGATGACGCGGACAAACCCGTGGTCGAGGACTTCATGCGCGGTATAGAGGTGTTTCTCCATGCCCGGAGCCGTGGCGCGCATGGTTTGATGCGTTTGTGAACGGGCGGCGTCGATTTCGGCCTGTTGTTCTGGCGTGATTGGCATATTGTTCTCTCCATAAGCCCCTTTGCGGGGGATTCGCGTTGACTATATATAGACATAAAACCGAGGGGACCCCAAGATGAAGATGAAATATCTGCATGTAATGGTGCGTGTGAAAGATCTGGATGCATCAATGCATTTTTACCGTGACCTGCTGGGGCTGGAGGAAATCAAGCGCCACGAGAGCGAGGGTGGGCGGTATACGCTGGTGTATCTGGCAGCGCCGGGGCAGCATGAAACTCCGTTGGAGCTGACGTATAACTGGGATGGTGATGCGGCGTTGCCGTCGGACAGCCGCCATTTCGGGCATTTGGCTTACGAGGTGGAGAATATCTATGAAACCTGCCAGTTTTTGCAAGATAACGGGGTGGTGATTAGCCGTCCGCCGAGGGATGGACGGATGGCGTTTGTGCGCTCGCCTGACAATATCTCGATTGAGTTGTTGCAGGCTGGTGGGGCGCTGGAATTGGCTGAGCCTTGGTTGAGTATGGAGAGTGTTGGCGAGTGGTGAGAACTTTATTAGTGTGACCTAAGGGGGCTGAGTATGACACATGATCTTCCTTCCTGCCCGATTTGACTAGGGAAGTTTTCGACTGCTGTTGCGCAGGTTTTTAAAGGTGGCGATCGTTACACGGTCGACTGTCAGATCTGCGGACGGTTTAAAATTTCTGATGGAACTTGGGAGGATGATCTTGATCCCCAAACTGGAGTTGGTGCGCAGCTTAGCCTACGTTGTAGGGCGGTTCTTGCGCATAAAATTCTGAAGAGTAAGCCCGCAAAGGGCGTGCGATACGTCGATGTTGACGGCATTTCCATAGCCGGTTTCATCAGAAGTGGGTGCGTAGGCCCAACCCCGGCGGAACAGGCAACTAACATAGTTCGATATCTTGGAGACGAGATTTCGAGATCAGGTGAGAAAATTAAAGGCCTGCCGGAGAACTTTTTTGCAACAATTGGCTCGCCGAACAGAGACGCTGCGTATGATATTCTTGAACAGTTGAAAGGTCGGGGATTAGTTGCAGGCATTGAGGCAAATACACTGAATCAAAAAGAAATGCTCAATGTTAACTTGTTGCTTTCTGGATGGGAGCAATATGAAGCTGAGAAAAAGGGCGAACTATCAGGCAATTACGGTTTTATTGCGATGAAGTTTGGTGATCCTGTTCTCGACCCATTTGTTGCTGATGTACTTAAACCTGCAGTGAAAAGTAAATTAGACTATGACGTGCGTGATATGCGTGATGCAGCGCGCGCTGGTGTTATCGACAACATTATGCGCGCCGAAATCCGTGGTGCTGCTTTTGTAATTGTTGATCTGACACATGATAACCTCGGTGCTTATTGGGAAGCAGGTTATGCCGAGGGGCTTGGCAAGCCCGTGATATATATTTGTGAAAAAGCGAAGTTTGATAAAGAAAAGACGCACTTTGATACAAATCATTGTACGACAGTAATGTGGTCCGATGGTAACGGCGACGAGTTTGCTAATCAGTTGATTGCGACGCTTCGGCGTTCGCTGAACCTCTTTTAGGGATGATATTTGATGCGTTGGTCATACGTTAAAAACGTACGCAGCGTCGCGTTGATATTTTTGGCGGGGGTGTTTATGCCCTCGCTGTCGCTGGCGGCGTGTTCGATTGCGCTGGCGTTGACGGTGGATGTTTCCGGCTCGATTAACGAGCGGGAGTATCGTTTGCAGATGGACGGGTTGGCGGCGGCGTTGCGCGATCCGGCGGTGGCGGATGCGCTGGTGTCCTCGGAGGTGGCGTTGATGCTGGTGCAATGGTCTGGCGCGAGCCGGCAGGAGGTGTCGATCCCGTGGCACCGGATGTTGTCGCACAGTGACGTGGAGAATTTCGCCGATTTGGCCGAGAGCGTGTCGCGGGCTTGGTCGGTGTTCTCGACCGGAATCGGGAATGCGTTGTTGTTTACCGCTGCACAATTTGACGAGGTTTCTGATTGTGCGCATAAGGTGATTGATGTGTCTGGCGACGGCTATTCCAACGAGGGGCCGGCCCCGTTGGAGATAGCGCAAGGGCTGGCATTGCTGGGCTTCCAGATTAACGGGCTGGCCATTGAAAGCGACGATTTTGAGCTGACCGCTTATTACAAGCATAACGTGGTGGCAGGCGAAGCGGCGTTTGTGTTTACGGCCGAGACGTATGCGGATTACCCGCGCACGATTTGGCGCAAATTGCTGAGTGAATTGATAATACCGATTAGTTAGAGAGGCATCATGAACCGCATATTATTCTGGGCGCTTGCGGCTTTGAATTTTATTGCCGGACCTGCGGCGGCGTGCAGCGTGGCGCTGCTGCTGGCGATTGATGTTTCCAGTTCGATTGATATCGGCGAATACAAATTCCAGACACACGGGCTGGCGGATGCCTTGCTGGACCCCGAGATTATGGATGTTCTGGTGTTGCATCAGGTGGCTCTGTCGGTCGTGCAATGGTCCGGTGCCGAGGAGGGGGATTTGACGATTCCCTGGCGGCGGATGCTGTCATACAGCGAGGTGCGGAATTTTGCAGCGCGGGTGCGGGATATGCCGCGCAAATGGGAAGGCTCGAACACTGCGGTGGGCGATGCGATTGCGTTTTCGGTGGCGCAGTTCGGTCGGGTTGCGGATTGCGATCGCAAGGTGATTGATGTGTCGGGCGATGGCTCGTCAAACGCGGGGCTGAATGCGGTGATCGAGAGCCGTAAGGCCGAAGCCGCAGGGATCCAGATTAACGGAATCGCGATTGATATTGTGGGCGCGGCGATCACGGCGTTTTACACGCGGTTTGTGGTTACGTCGGACGGGTTTGTGATTACCTCGCGGGGCTTCAGTGATTATCCAAGGTCGATCAGGGAGAAGCTGCTGCGGGAGTTGATCAAACCGGGAAGCTAGGGTTGATAGCCACCGGCTAAACACGACCGCCGAGCCGCAGGCGAGGCCACGCCCAACGGGAGGTGGTTTGTTGCGTTAGCAATAATGCCCCCGACGGGCGGGAGTTCCCCGGGCTGTTAACCTAAATTGGTTAACAGCGGGCCAAGCCTCGCCTTCGGCTCGGCGGTGGAGCTTTGGGTTTTGTATATATCAAGGCCGGAATGTAGTATAATCGCAAAAACGGGAGGGGGTAGCGATGGGTTTGGAGGTTATAGGTGCGGGGTTTGGGCGTAATGCTACGAACTCTTTACGACGGGCGTTGGAGGAGCTGGGGTTTGGTCCATGTCACCATATGTTCGAGATATCTGAAAACGAGGCGTTATTGCCCGAGTGGGAGGCAATCGTGCGGGGGGAAAGCCGCAATTGGGATGCCGCGTTTGAGGGCTATCGTTCGCAGGTTGATTGGCCCGGTGCCGCGTATTGGCGCGAATTGACGGAGTATTATCCCGACGCCAAGGTGGTGTTGTCGGTGCGGCCCGTTGAGGGATGGTATAGGTCGTTCGAAAAAACCATTGTTCCGTATATTGAAAACCGTGGGAAGCATGACACCCCGCATCGAAATAGACAGTCTTTGATGGTGCATGAATTGATAGGGCGCCAGACTTTCGGGGATCGTTTGCGGGATCGGGAACATGTGATGGCGATTTACGACGCGCATATTGCCGAAGTTCAGGCGACGTTGCCGCCCGAGAGGCTTTTGACGTATGAGGTGGGCGCTGGATGGGGGCCGTTATGTGCGTTTCTCGGGGTTGAGGTGCCGGATACGGAGTACCCAAACACTAATTCGACCAAGGAATTTCAAAAACGGACGAAGTTAGGCCAAGAGAATTCTTGAAGACTCCGTTAAGTTGCCTTATATATGAACCGTCCCCTCGGGGAATATGGTGATAAACGCGCATGTAATAGACGGTTCGGACCCGGGGGCGGTACCCGGCGACTCCACCAAATATCCCTTCATTTGAGGGATCACGGGGTCGAAACAGGATCGACGGACGTTCAAAGATGTTAGCTTTTGCTCGGTTGACTGCCACCGTTATCGGCGTAAAATGTACAATTGCAAATGACAATCGTGCTCCAAGCAAGATGGCTATTGCTGCTTAATTGCAGCTTATGTAGCTTTCGAGTTTGAAACCTAACTCCAGTGGATTAGCGTCTACTGGCGGGGGTCGGAGGTCCCTGGCAACAGAAACCTCCACTTTTCCAAAATCGATGTGCTTGCGATTATGTTCATAATTGTAATTTGAAATTAGAAAGCAGACAAAGGTCGCCGTTTTCTTTCAGGATAGTTATTTGATTGGCTCCGCGTAGCCGATCCAGCGCCAGACGATGAGTGGGGCGAGCAGGGCGAAAAATGCGACGCTTGCGTAGGCTGCCAGCCATGCGGTGAAAATAGTTTCTCCGCCTGCTATGTCCAGAATAACGCCGAAAATCATGGGGCCGATGGCTGCGCCAGTAAAGCCGATCAGGGAATATATCGACATGGTTCGCCCTTTGTGGACGGGGTCCGCGACGCGTATAATGCCTCCCGATATTGTGGCTGAATCGGCGGCGATGGCCATGCTGAACAGGATGGCAACGGTTACGCCAACCCACAGTGCCAGCCCTGCGGTGAACACGAACGCTATGCCAATCACGGTGGACGCCACGGCGATCAGCGCGATCAGTTTTTGGCGACCGGTTTTATGGGCAACCTCGTTGAAGCCGATGCTCGATGGCAGGGCGGCCATGGAAATGATTGCGGCGAGGATGCCGAACAGTTCGAGCGTGAGGTCACCGCTTATCAGGCGGTCACGCTGGCTAAAGGCGAAGAACGGGACGAGCCATGTGCTGAAGGCGGCGAGTTCCAGATTGTGCAGGCCATATACGATAGAAAATCCGATGGCCTTTTTATTGCGGAAAGCCACGCGAAAATCGAATAGGCCACCGCGAATGTGGGGCTCGTTTTCCGGCGGTGGGGACGGCGGGATGTAGAAGATCGCGATGACGAGGCCGATGAGGGGGGCGGCGGCGGCGATTATAAATGTGGTCTGCCAGCCGAACAATGGTTCCGTTTGAAGCGCCAGAAAGAACGAAGCGCCGACGGCGATGTAGAAGGTTGCCGTGTAAAGCGATGTGCCGCGACTTTGGTATTTTTTCGGCAGGTGGTCTGTCAGGATTTTCAAACCGGGAATGTACGTCAGGCCGACGGCGGCGCCTTGCATAAATCGCCAGAACGAGGCGCTTATCAGGCCGTTCGAGAGGGCAAATCCGGCGGCGGCGAGTGTTCCGATTAGCAGCCCGACCAGAAACATCGGGCGGCCATCCCATTTGTCCATTGTTGCCGAGGCGATGGTGACGGTGATCAGCTCGCCTATGAAATATACGCCGCTGATTGTGCCGGCCTCGGTGTTGGATATCCCCCAGATGTCTTGAAAAACAGGGATGAGGGAGGGGAACGTGGCGACTGTCATGAAGCTGAGGATTTGAATCAGACAAGCGGTGAAAACCAGAGTCGCCGGTTTGACGTCCTTAAGGGCAATGGTTGACTGCATCGTTTATGCGATCGCGCCAAAGGCAAATCCTGCCGCCATGGCACCGAATATTCCCAACGACATATAGGTGAAGAACACGCGCGGTTTTACCAGTGACCACACGGCCGTCATGGCGGGAATCGAACTGACGGCACCCGCGACCATGAAGGCCATCGCCGCGCCGGAGGTCATGCCTTGTTCCATCAGGCCCGCCAGAAGCGGTGGGGCGATGTAGCCGTTGAGGTAGGCGGGCGCGCCGATCAGGGCGCTTAGGATTATGGGTTTGGGGCCGGTTCCGCCAAGGACGGATGCGATCAGATCGGCGGGGACATAGGCGATCATCAGGGCCTCGATCAGGTAGGCCAGTGACATCCATTTCAGCAAAAACAACATGTTTTCTTTGCCGAGTTCCAGGAAGGTGGCGCGGCGCGGGGCCTCGGTCCAGAATTTCCAGACGGGTTTCTGGTCTAGAGTCGAGGGGCCGCAGGTGCTGCCGCAACCAGCGCTTTTGCGTGGGCGCAGCGGGTTTTTGAAGGCGCCTGTTTTGACCAGAAAGCTGACGATAAACCCGCCGGCGAGGCCGAGGGTCACGGCGGTTATGGCTTTGGCGATGGCGAAGCCCCAACCCAATGCGCCCGCGGTGATCAACAGGCTGGCGGGGTCCACCAGTGGCGAGGCCAGCCAGAATGCCATCACCGGGCCGAGCGGTACGCCCATGGCAAGAAGGCCTGCGATGAAGGGGATGACCTCGCACGAGCAAAACGGGGCGAGGCCGCCGACGAGGGCGGCCAGCACAATCATGCGGCGTTCGCGGCCCTTGAAGGCGTTGGCGATCAGGGCCTCGGCCCCGCTGGCACTTAGGTAGGAGATGCTGATAACGGCGAACACGATGTAGGGCGCGGTGCTGCCGAGGGCGCGGATGGCAGTGCCTGTAAGTTCGCCCATGCGGGCAGGGTCAAGCAGGGCGATCAAGGCAAGGATCAGCACGATCATGCCCCACGGAGACCAGAGCGGGGCGAGGAATTTCCGGGCAATACGCGGGTTTAGATCGGTGATTTCAACCATGGTTTTGCTCTGGTTCAAGGGTGGGCGCGTCGATGCAGCACTCGTTCAACAGGAAGTTGGCAAGCGCGCTCAGGTGGGCATAGTTGGCGATGTTTAACATGGCGCGGCCTTGTTTGATCTGCTTGATGGCGTTCCCGTCTGCGAGGTGCTTCAAGTGGTGTGTCAGGGTCGAGGCCGGGATGCCCAGATTTTGCTGGATGTCACCTGTGGTCAGGCCAGTCTCTCCGGTGCGGACCAGCAGGGTCAGGACCTGTAGGCGCGGGGCGGACCCAACGGCGGCAAAACCAGTGCTTGCGGTGTCGATGTTCATTAAAGCCTCCATAAAACTAGTTTTATAGTTATGTTAGGGTGGACGAAATGTCTAGAGGTTTTTTCCTTAGCCCCTTTTTGGTGAAATAAACTCCATTGCAATGCGAAGCACGCCGAGGGCAATTTCGATCATTGCGATGATGCTCCATGTTGTACCGACGCCCAAAATCTTGATGAAATAGGCAAATCCGAAGGTTGAGATAACACCGCCGACTTGCATGGAAAAGCTGGAAATGCTTTGCATGGTGGAGCGGATATTGTCTGCCACGGCGTTATTCAGCAAAGTTTCCGAAGGTTGCGCCAAGGACATAAGTTCTGCATTTCCGTGGCAGTGCAATGGTCAGCCCCATGAGGGCCGCGACGACCAGCAGGTGCTAGAATTCGGTGGAAAACACGGCTATTAGGAAGGCGACGATTTGCACGGCCACGGAAATGCAGGATATTCTGATCCGCCCGTGAAGGTCTGTGGCGGCTCAAGCGGAAGTTCCAGCAGAAAAGCGGCTGCGCCTATGGTGCGGGTAATGATGCCGATCATCCATAGGTCCATGCCCTTTGGCGTGTGTGGTTGGCAGAAATGTTCAACGCGCCCTTTCATCCGGTTTCGATTAAGATTACCATCCCCCCGAACAAAAGATGAGGCGTCCAGATGAGCAACGAAATCAACTATGGCCAGATGATGCAAAAGGCGATGCAGGGGTTGCTGAGAAGCATTCTTGAGCGCGTTGCGAAGGAAGGTCTGCCCGGAGACCACCACTTTTTCATCACCTTTGACACGCAGCACCCCGGCGTAGAAATGGCCAAGTGGTTGAAGGAGGCCTACCCCGAAGAGATCACGATCGTGATGCAGGAATGGTTTGACGGGCTGGCGGTGATGTCTGACCGATTTAACGTGACGTTGAATTTTAACGACACGCCGGAACCGATGGTTATTCCGTTTGATGCGATCCGCACGTTCGTTGACCCCTCGGTCGAGTTCGGGCTGCGGTTTGATGAAAAGGATAATGCGGACGATTTTGAAGATTTGCCCGATTTTGATGATGATGACGACGATGAACCACATAAGGACGCGGATGTCGTAAGTCTGGACGCTTTTAGAAAACCTACTTAATTTTCGTATTTGCAATCTGCATTCGCCCGTTCGCGCGGAATTCCGCAGATGCGAATAGGTAGTTTATTGCCGATCAAAACTTTAGGTATTTGAAATCACGATAATAATTGCGTATCTCGGTTCTTAAGTTGTCCACTGCCGATCAGGATAAATCATCGATGTCGGTTTGTGGGATTCATACAAAGGAACGCCGGAATGCCGCTAAACCTGAAGACCCTGACCGCGATACGTTTTGACGGCTGGAAAATGCGCCACCTGATTACATTGATTTTGGCGGGCGTTGGCACATACGCGTTTCTTGAATCGCGCGCCGAATGGTCGGCCATGCATCGCTGGAACCGTGCGGTGGGGGATATGAGCCTCGTACTTATCGCTTTGGCTATGGCCTTCGGGCCGTTGTCGCGTCTGGTCCCGAAAATACGCGGAATAATGGTGTGGCGCCGCGAGTTCGGAATTTACGGCGTTTTACTGGCGATCGTGCATCTGGTCATAATTCTGGCGGGGTGGATCGAATGGGATCTTATTCAGCTTTTCGGATACCAGTTCCATCCACAGGGCTTTTACGTAATGACCCAGCAAGGATTTGGGCTGGCGAATGTAATCGGCCTTATTGCATTGGTCTACGGAATCGTTCTGGCGGTGTCCTCCAGTAATTGGAGCCAACGTGTACTTGGCGGGCCGGTTTGGAAATTCCTGCAACAATCGTCGTATGTATTGTGGATGCTAATTGTCGTGCACACGGCGTATTTCTTGTATCTGCACTTCCAAGACTACCATAAATCTGTCCCCGACCCGAACTGGGCGCAATGGCCCTTCGCGGTGTTGGTGGGGGGGGTCCTTCTGTTGCAGATAGGAGCGTTTGTTAAAACATGGCGCTCGCGGCGCGGCACAAGCTCGACCTCTGGCAGGGCAGTGAAGACGTAGTTCTTGGTTATTTGAAAAATCGGCAATAAAAAACGGCGGTCAAGGTTGCCCTTGCCGCCGTTCAAATTCTTTTGGGTGGGCGCTATGCTCCACCAACCGGCTTACTCAGCCAGTTTGAGGTCTGTTGCAGACTCTTTACCGTTACGGCCTGTTTCCAGCTCGAACGTTACTTTCTGGTTGTCGTTAAGGCCGGAAAGACCAGCGCGCTCAACCGCAGAAATGTGTACAAACACGTCGCTGCCGCCGTTGTCTGGTGCGATAAAGCCGTAGCCTTTAGTTCCGTTAAACCATTTTACTGTGCCCGTAGCCATCAGTAGTACTCCTAAGATATTACCACCCACAAAATGCGGTGGCTTGGTGCAGTGGGGTCTTCGGTAGTGAACCGTCTGTCTTCAAAAAGGAGGGTCATCGGGTCTGCAAAAACTTACTTCACGAGGCGCATATGGCCTATGTTATTTGATAAATCAAGGTTTATATGCGGTATGTTCCCAACTTAAGGAAAAGTTAATGCAATTGTATGGTCTGAAAACCTGTGACACGACCCGCAAAGCCCTCAAGACCTTGCGAGAGGCGGGCCTAGAGGTGGCATATATAGATGTACGGGCCGATATTATACCGGAGCGCGAATTAAGCAGGTTTCTGCGCGCTTTTGGTGATGCGATGCTAAACAAGCGGTCAACAACGTGGCGCGGGTTGTCGGATACAGATCGGGCATTGGACGCTGCGACACTGATCAAAAAACATCCGACGGTGATGAAAAGACCCGTAATTCAAACGGATACCGACGTTTACCTTGGCTGGAATGCCGAGGTGCAAAAAGCGATTTTAGGGTAGGTCTCTTCGGGGAATGAATGGCAGACCTTATATGGTTGGTGGGCGTATCTATTTATTACGAGCTGAAATCCACCGAAACGCCGGAGGTGGTGCAGGGCTACGTTCACGTGGATAAAACCATCAACCGAATCAAGAAGGGCGAGCGAGTCGGAATTCATCTCGACCCCGACACCTAATGGGTGCGCAAAGTCTGGCCGTTGGACTGAAAGACGAGATGGTATCAATTCTGACGTGCGTACAGCTTAGGGACGCGGGCTCTAGAGTAACAAATCGCCGTTCAACCGTGTGTTTTCGAAACAAAACTGCGTCTGCTAAATTAATTCAATAAACTTGTATTTTCTACTTGCGCGACTCGTGAACGGGGTCTA
>CAKZNY010000251.1 GCA_937132145.1 uncultured Paracoccaceae bacterium
AACGACGGCCCGACGGGCGGGAGCACCTTTGGTCTAGAAAACAACGCTCCCGCCCTTCGGTTGGGCTGGGCCTCGCTTCGCTCGGCACTCGAGCACCCGGACATCTTATCTAAAGGCCAGCAGCTTTTAGATAACCTACAATTTCGCGGCCATGCTCCTCGATTTTGTCGATCGAACCGTGATTGGTCTTTGCCCGCCATACTATACTGGCATTAATCGCCTCTAAATCGGAGGCTAGCTCAGCATAATCGCCCCGCCGATACTACCAGAACCGGCACTGTCGGGACGGGTTAAATGTCATCGGACGCGGCAGGTGCCGTCGACCACCATCCGAACACGATTTTTCCGCACCTAATCGGCACCCTAACCTGCTTAGTTTTCATCCCATGATCGCCAAGGTTAGCGGATTACACCACACTTGGCACATTGAATCCCGCGACCCGCACAAACAGCACCATCAAGGCCGCAGAAATCAGGGAATACGTCATAAGTTAACGCCGTTTACGTCGACGCGGCGCCGCCATTTCGCCCAAACCTGCGCGCAATAATGCCGTCATCGGGTGGTCCGGCCAATCAGGCCCATAGTGGTCAAGCAACGTCTTAATATGCGCGACGGTATCATCTCCCGCTGGAACCCCTAAAGCCCAGTCGAGGAATATCGGGCGGCAGGACACCTCCTCGATACCATCAATCCGGTAAGATTCGTAAATCAGCCCGCGTGGATCACACGCCAAATCACCCTTTTGCATTCCGCAAACTCCCGTCCAGACTATCGCTCAACGCCGCAACGTCGCCTGCCACCGAGATATGCGAAAACCCCAGTTTTGCAAGAGCCTGCGGCGTTCCTCGCGTAAACGTCACAGAACCGGAATGCAATCCGTGCGCCTTGGCGACTTTTGCCACCTGCGCTGCCACATCGAGCGTATGATCACTGTCAATCGACACCCCCGCATCGGCCGAATAATCGGACGGCCCGAAAAATAACTGCGTCACACCCTCAACAGCCGCAATCGCCTCGATATTCTCAAGCCCTGATACCGATTCGATTTGTACGGAGACAAAACCATCCGCATTCCACTGCGCCTTATACGCCTCGGAGTTCCGTCCCCAGTCACTGGCCCGAACCACCCGCCGCGCATCCCCGCGTTGGCCTTTTGGCGCATAATATGCCCATGAAACGATCTCGGCGGCCTGCGCAGCACTCTCGACCTTGGGCACCATGACCCCGCCCGCACCAGCATCCAGCACCCGCTTTATCCAAGCCTCGCTTCCTTCCGGCACCCGCACAATTGCGCGCGCACCTGCGCCAATCGCCATCATCTGCACCTGCGCTGTCTCGACACTCATCGCGCCATGTTCCATATCTATAACGATAAAATCAAACCCGACCTGCGCCATAATTTCGGCCACTTGCGGGGATGGCAAATCAAGCCAGCATCCATATTCAGGCATCATATTCTCCGTTCAAAGCGTTAAAATTTCGTCAATAATACCAGCCATCGCATCGGACGTATTCCTTAACAAGACCTCTAACGCGGCAATATCGTCAACTTTCGCGACATTCACCAGCAAATCGAGGAACCCGCGACCGGCACTTTCAGGGTCAATCGGCCCGTCCACAGCCAAGCGCGCGACCTGCTGAATGCTCGTATATAAATGCAAAGCATCGGCAATCGCCCCTGCCTGTTTATCCGTAACCCAACCAGCGGTCACCAGTTGCGGCAACATATCCGCAGGGCGCTCCACCCCTATGATCCCGTGCAGCACCGCACCGGTTTGCAACACCAACTCGATGTCCAGCAACCACCCCGGCCCGTGCTTCATTTCCCATGGATTATCGACTTTATCCACCGCCAGCTTGGCCCGCATTTCCTGCACGTCGCCAATCACCTTGGCACGGTCATGGGGCTGACAAAGGGCCGCGTGCATCGCATCACGCACCGCAATGGCCAGATCTTTACGCCCTGCAACGACCCTTGCACGCGACAGCGCCAAATGCTCCCAAGTCCATGCCTCGTTCATCTGGTATTCTTTGAACGCATTAATAGACGTCGCCACCGGCCCCATGCGGCCGGATGGACGCAGCCGCATATCGACCTCGTAAAGCGCACCCTCGCTGGTTGGAACCGTCAAAGCCGACAAAACCGCCTGCGTGAGGCGCGCAAAATAGGTGGAAACCGCCAGCGGCCTATCCCCTTGCGAGCTTTCCGCCCCTTCCGCATCATACACCATGATCAAATCCAGATCCGACCTCGCCGTCATCTCGCGCGAGCCGAGTTTCCCCATCGCAATAACCGCGACCCCCTTCCCCGGAGGCGGCCCGTACCGGCGACTGAAATTCTGGCACACGGCAGGAAAAAGATTGGCCAAACACGCCTCGGCAACATCGGAATAGGCAATAGCGGCCTCCGCTGCGCTAGAAATTTGGCGCAACAAATGCACGCCTATGCGGAACTGCTTTTCCTTGACCCACCGACGGGTAATATCGAGGGTGTCCTCGTAATCCACAGCACCTTCTATTTCCACTTTCAGCTCGTTGCTCAGACTGTCAAAACCCGGCAGGCTGGCGAAAAAGTCCCTGCTAACCACCGCATCGAAGACTTTTGAATGCCGCCCCAAGTACCGCGCCAACTGAGGCGCCGTGGCACAAATATCGACCAACAGGTCCAGCAACAGCGGATTAGCCTCGAACAAGGAAAACAACTGCACCCCTGCGGGCAGGCCCGACAAAAACGCATCAAACTGAATTAACGCCTCTTCAGGGTTGGCAGAGCGCGCCAAGCGGGACAGGATTTCAGGCTTGATACGGGCGAAAATCTGGCTGGCGCGCTCGGACCGCATGGAAGGCAACGTCGTCCAATTATCCACGATGCCTTCGACAAATTCCGGGCGGTCAAACTTCGGCACCTCGACCACGGCCTCCGCCTCGTCATCGCCTGCGAAAAACCGTTCCGTCAGGGCGTGAACCTTTTGCAGACGCTCTTTAATATCGGCCTCGAACGCTGCCAAATCCGTCGCCCCGCAAAATGCTGCCAGCCTTTCACGGTGATCAAAATTTTTCGGAACCACATGCGTTTGGGCATCCTCCAACATCTGAAGGCGATGCTCTAACGTGCGGTGAGCAATATATGCATCGTTTAAATACGCCGCCATATCCGCGTCGACCCAACCATTTTTCACTAACGCTTTCAAAGCCTTCAATGTTTCTCGTTGGCGAATTTCGCTGTCACGCCCGCCGCTAATAATCTGCCGCGTTTGTGTGAAAAACTCGATCTCGCGAATACCGCCGCGCCCCAGTTTTATGTTGTGACCGGGCACCGAAACCTTCCCGTACAAACCCTTGTGTTCACGAATACGCAGACGCATATCGTGTGCATCCTGAATGGCCGCGAAATCCAGATATTTCCGCCAGATAAACGGCTTTAGGCGATCCAGAAACGCCCATCCCGCGTCAATCGCTCCGGCACAGGGCCGCGCCTTGATAAACGCCGCGCGTTCCCAAGTCCGCCCGAGGCTTTCATAATACCGCTCCGCCGGTTCCATCGCCATACAAACCGGCGTGGAGGAAGGGTCCGGCCGAAGCCGCAAATCGGTGCGAAACACATATCCGCCACCCGTCACAGCCGACAAAAGTTTAACCATCCGTTGGGTTATGCGAATAAAACCAGCCCGCACCTCGCCGTAGTTTTCGGGGTCATGCCGCGTCTCGTCAAACAGCACGATCAGATCGATGTCGGAGGAATAGTTCAACTCCCGCGCGCCCATCTTTCCCATGGCTAAAACGACCATGCCCGCCGCATCCTCAACGCTACATCCAGGCAACTTCCCCCGGGCAATTTCCGCGGCGACCAGATGATCCAGACTAACCTGCACCGCCCGATCCGCCAGATCGGTTAACGCGCCGGTAACCTGTTCCAGCGACCACAGCCCCCCCAAATCAGCGAGGGCTGCCAACAGCGCCCCACGCCGTTTTGCAGTTCTTAAACTGTCCGATAATGCCTGAAAACTATCGCCCGAAATTTCATCCAGAATGTTGGCAAAAACCGCGTCCAGATCATGGTCAATAATCCCGCGCAGCCAAACCGCCTCGCGCCGCATCAACAGGTCGAGATAGGGGCTGCACCCCGCCGTTCCCTCAATCAGGGCAAGCAAGTTTTCAGGAAGCCCCACAAACATGGCCCGCGCCTCGACGCCGCGCAGTTTGTTATATGGAATCGGTCCGGCCGTTACATTTTCAAGCGTAGTCATGTGCCCAGAATGGCAGCAAATGCCAGCGGGTCAAGCGGCCTTATCGGCCCTCGTATTTCGGCAAACGCTTTTCCATAAATGCCATGACGCCTTCAAGGAAATCACGGGTTTTTCCGGCCTCGCCCTGCAACTTCGCCTCGAGATCCAGCTGTTCGTCCAGCGAGTTATCCAGACTTTCCCGCAACGCTTGCTTAATAAGCTGGTAAGATTTCGTTGGGCCGTTGGCCAAATGGTTGGCGCGCTCCTGAACCGTCGCCGCGAAATCATCATCCGCCACGCATTCCCAAATCATGCCCCAGTCGTCCGCCTGCTGCGCCGAAATCCGCTCCGCAAACAACGCCGCCCCCATTGCCTTGGGAAAGCCTATCTGACGAGGCAACCAATAGGTTCCACCAGCGTCGGGGATAAGGCCAATACGCGCAAACGCCTGCATAAAAAAGGCCGATTTCGTAGCGATCACAATATCTGCTGCCAGTGCCAGATTGGCGCCAGCCCCCGCAGCCGCCCCGTTCACTGCCGAAATCGTCGGGATGGGGCACTCGTAAATCGCCTTAAGCATTGGTTCATATTCTTCCTTAAGAACCCGCTCCAAATCCAGATCAGCCGCCGATACGCCGTCGCCCAAATCCTGACCCGAGCAGAACCCGCGCCCCGCGCCCGTCAGCACCAGCACTCGCGCATCATCGCTCGCACGGGCAATCGCATGGGTAATATCTGCCCGCATTTGCGCGTTCAGCCCGTTCATCACGTCGGGGCGGTTAAGCGTGATCGTCGCGATATTATCGCTAACTGTATAAAGAATCGTCTGGTAGCTCATGAAAAATTCTCCTGTTTCATGAAAACGTAACGATTTTCGCGAACCTGCAAAAGACCGAACGTGGCGTCAGTCTTTCAACAAGGCATCAAGCATTCAACACGGCATCCAGCTTTTTCTGTTCTTCATCAGTCAAACTTTCAGACAACGCTGATCCAGCACTTCGTCGCCTGATAAACACCAGTGAAATTCGCCCGCCAACGATTATCAAAATTGGCCCAGCGAACCACAGCATCGCATTACTAAGATTAAACACCGGCATCAGAAGAATAAATTCGCCGTATCTATCAACAACGAAATCCTCGACCTCCTGATTCGTGTCCCCCGCAACCAACCGTTCCCGCACTAACAGGCGCAAATCGCGCGCCAATTCAGCGTTGGAATCATCGATATTCTCATTCCGGCAAACCAGACAGCGCAGGACTTTAGAGATAACCCGCGCCCGCGCCTCAAGCACCGGATCATCGAGTATTTCGTCCGGTTGCACCGCCAGAACGGGTGTCGCCAACATCAATATAAGTAGCAGATATTTAAGCATAATTCACTCCGCTGGTACTGCTGGCATGGCGGCTTTGCGCGCGGTCGCAGCCACACGATACCGTCTGTCAGTAATGCTAAGTACACCACCAAACGCAAGCGTGAACACACCAACCCATATCCAGTTAGTGAACGGTTTCACATACGAACGTACCGCCCAGCTACCGTCAGATTGCCGGTCGCCCAGAACTACATACACATCGCGCAATAGGCTTTGATCAATCGCCGCCTCGGTCGTTTTTGTGCCCGACACAGTATAGTTCCGCTTTTCAGGATAAAGCTTCGAAATCTCGACCCCGTCCTTAAGCAGCGTGAACTCCCCGCGCGCGGCCGTATAATTCGGCCCCTGAATGCCTTCGACCGCATCAAAGCGCAGTTCGTAAACTTGCAGCGGGAAGGTTTCGCCAATTTCGACAGTCCTAATATCCTCGAATTCCCACGCCATAATGGCCGAGATGCCAAAAATCATCAGTCCGAAACCGGAATGCGCGAACATTTTACCCCAGTCCGCCCGTGGCAGGTTCCCCGCACGTCGTATGCTTTCAGACAGCGGAGCCTTGCCCAGCTTTACCCGCGAAGCAACATCCGCCACGGCACCCGCAATGACCCAAAACGCCAACGTCAGCCCGACAGGTGCCAGCATCCGCCCGCCGGTCTGCATTACCCACACAGCAGCCCCCAGCGCCACAGACAGCGCGGCAATGCCCCATAACGGCTGTATAATCCGCTTTAGATTACTGCGTTTCCACGGCAACATCGCCGCGATCGGCAGGATCATCGCCAGAACTACCATGAAAGGTGTGAACGCAATGTTAAAGAACGGCGCCCCGACTGAAACTTTTGCCCCAGTCGCAATCTCGACCACCAGCGGCCAGATCGTGCCAACGAAAACCACTGCTGCCGCGACCGTCAAAAGCAGGTTATTCATCACCAGCCCACTCTCGCGACTAACCAGACTGAACACCGCAGTCGATTGCAACTGGGTTGCGCGGAAAGCATAAAGTGTTAACGCCCCGCCAATCGCCACGGCCAGAATTGCCAGAATAAACACGCCACGTTCAGGGTCATTCGCAAACGCATGTACCGAAGTAATAACCCCAGAGCGCACAATAAATGTCCCGATCAGGCTGAACGAAAACGCCAGAATTGCCAACAGAACCGTCCAGCTTTTCAATGCGTTACGCTTTTCAACCACGATGGCCGAATGCAACAACGCTGTCGCCATCAACCATGGCATAAAGCTGGCATTCTCTACCGGATCCCAGAACCACCAGCCGCCCCAGCCAAGTTCGTAGTATGCCCACCAACTGCCAAGACCAATGCCAATCGTTAAGAAAATCCACGCCGCAAGCGTCCAAGGCCGGACCCAACGCGCCCATGCCGCATCGACTTTACCCTCGATCAACGCGGCAACCGCGAAGCTGAATGCCATCGAAAGACCAACGTATCCAAGATACAAAAACGGTGGGTGGAACGCCAAACCCGGGTCCTGCAACAGCGGATTCAACCCGTTTCCGTCAATCGGGGGCTGGCTCAAACGGGTGAACGGATTGGAGGTGAACAGAATAAACCCAAGAAATGCCGCACCAATCATCGATTGCACTGACAAAACCCGCGCCTTCAAGCTCGGCGGTAAATTTTCGCCCCAAACGGCAACAGTTGCACCAAACAACGTCAAAATCGTGATCCACAATAGCATCGAGCCTTCGTGGTTCGCCCAAACTCCTGTCACCTTATATAGCATCGGTTTGGCCGAATGCGAGTTGGCAACGACCAACTTAACCGAGAAATCCGATGTCACAAACGCCACCGTCAGCATCGCGAACGCCAGTCCAACCAGCAAAAACTGCGCAATCGCCGCCGGAGCAGCGAAGCGCATCCAGTTATTCCAGTCCTTGTGCGCACCGATCATCGGAATGAATATCTGCGGTATTGAAATCGCGAAGGCGAGGATAAGGGCAAAGTGCCCAAGTTCTGCGGTCATGAAACGAATCCCTTGTATGTCTAGCGGTTCATCATAGACAAACCGCCGACATATTCAATTTTCAATGTCGTGATGTTCCGATATGTCGCCCCCGCTGGGGACAAATAGGCGTTAAGCCGCCTGATTGTTCATCGCTGCCCATTCGGAAAGCGCTGCATTATCGGGAAATGCAGAGGTTGAAACCTTCAGTGGCGCGCCGGGATTGTTTGCAGCCGGGCTCGGAAAAACCAACGGAGCGCTTGACTTACGCGCATAATGCAGCTCCCGCGCCCCGAAATAGAACGAGACCACCGCCCCCAACAGCCACCACAACGGGTCCGGCACATACGCCAATCCCTGCATTCTGGTGGCAAAATCTTCGGGGTTGGCCATAGCAAAGACAAAAAGCCCAACCGTCCCCAGCGCCATAATAGGACGAGGCAAACGGTTTAACCCATTGATAAAATTATTAAACCATCCGGTACCAGCATTAGAGAACTCCGCGCCATATTGCCCAAGCGACGCCATCGCCTGTGCGCGAACCGCCAATTCGGCCTTGGTTTTGTTAACGGTAAACACCTCGGCAACGGCCTCAACAGCACCGCCGACTCCGCGTGCTGCCTCACCTATACCCAACAAACGCGAGATTAAACCCATGATGCAACCCTCTGATTATGCTCTAAATTACTGTAATGAAAGCGCGGAGAAATAAACTCTTCTGCGCGCGTTATCCACCCCCCCTTGCCGCCGTCTTTACGCCGTGCATACTTGCGAGAGGTGGTTCGATTATCCGCCAAACTATAATAATAATTTCGCCGGGCGATCCCGTAGGCATCGGCCAAATGATACGGTGCAACCGAAAATGCCTTGTTAGTTGCGGCAGCCGTTTTTGGGCCCAAGGCCCCGTCCACCGTTACTGGAAATCCGAATTTTGCCAACAGTCGTTGCAATATCTTAACCGCGGCACCGCCTGCGTTCACATACATGTCGAACACCGAAGCCTGCAAAACCGCTGGCAAAGCAGCAAGTCCGGGCTTTTCAAAGTAATGTTTTTTGAAAATTTTGGCGGCGCGGTCGCGGGTCAACTTGCGAACGTCCTCTGCGTCCACATCTCCGTCACCATCCACATCAATCCCCAATCGCCGCATTGTGTGGATCGTCACGCCAAAATTGGTCGCCCCGCCCGGATCATCGGGGTCGTTAACATATCCGCCTTCACGGCGCAGAATATCAGACACTATGTCATCAATTGACAGCATCGCACTCTCCTTAACATTTCGTAAAAAATGCTAACAAGATTGCAGATAAAAGTTAAAATTTGATTGAAATATCTTAACTTCCGGCAGGTTCTTCGTAAATACCCTGCGCTTTCAGGGCATCGATCACCTCTTTAGGCATGTAATTCTCGTCGTGCTTGGCCAGAATTTCAGAGGCAATGAACGTATCCCCCACCAGCTTACCCGTCGCAACAACGCCCTGCCCTTCACCAAACAAGTCCGGCAAAATCCCCGTAAAGGCAACCTTAATCATCTCGTTTCCGTCGGTGACAACAAACGTAATCGTTTCGCCTTCACCGCGCACCAGCGAATCGACTTCGACCAACCCGCCAACACGGAACCGCTCATTCGGGCCGGGGCGATTTTCCGCAATCTGGGTCGGCGAGCGGAAAAACTCGATGCCATCCTTCATAGCAACCCCGATCAATACCGAGGACGTTGCCAGCAGCACCATTCCGATCACAATCATCTGGATTCTACGTTTTTTCTTCAAGCCAGCCATGGGTGCTCCTATTCGTTATGGGTAATGTAACACATATTTTCAAAGTGTTAAGGGCCGTTCGGTCGCAGTCACTATCACGGAAATAACGGCGCCTGCTCCAGCCCCATTGTCTCGCGCAACCCAAGCATCAGGTTCGCGTTCTGTATCGCCTGCCCCGAAGACCCTTTGACGAGGTTATCGAGGGCCGCAAACACCCGCACCCGCCCTTCAAGCCGATCAGCGACAACACCTATATGGCAGAAGTTCGATCCCCGAACATGGCGCGTCGCCGGTGCTTGCCCAAGCGGTAGAACGACTATAAAGGGTTCATTTTCATAGGCTTGTGTCAAAGCGGAATATATTTCATCCACTTGGCCACGCACATGAACGGTTGCCAGAATGCCCCTATTCGCAGGCATCAGATGCGGGGTAAACAAAACCTTAACATCGCGACCTGTAAGCTTGCGAAACTCCTGATCAAACTCGGAAGTGTGGCGATGGACGGGCAAACCGTAGGGGTGCGTGCCCTCGGAAACCTCGGCGTGCAGCATCGCCTCTTTGGCCCCGCGTCCGGCACCCGAAACGCCACAGAACATGTCGATGATGATGTCGTCTTCCTCGATAACACCGGCCGCAAGCAGTGGCCGCAGCGCATATTGTCCCGTGGCGGCGTTGCAGCCGGTTCCGGCAACCAACCGCGCGCGTGAAATCTTGTCACGGTAGAATTCCGTCAAGCCATAAACAGCGGTTTTCTGCAATTCCGGCGCGTAATGCGGGTGGCCGTACCAGTGTTCATACATGGCCGTATCTTCCAGCCGAAAATCCGCTGACAGATCTATTACCTTCAAATCCGCCGGCAAATCCTTAACGATTTTTTGGGACATCGCATGTGGTAACGCGCAAAATGCCAGATCAACGGTCGCAAAATCGACGTCCTCGATCCGTGTCAGCACCGGCAAATCCAGATGACGGAGATGCGGGAACACCTGCCCCATCGTCTGCCCTGCCTTGCGATCCGCCGTCAAAGCCACAATTTCCATGCCGCTGTGCCCCGAAATCAGGCGCACCAATTCAGCACCAGTATAGCCACTAGCCCCGAGAATCGCTATTTTACGCGTATTAGTCATGATCTTAACCTTTATGATTACCAGCGACTTACGTCAAAACGTCCGCGCAATCAATCACGCAGCGTTAAATGTTAGGGAATGGCCCAAAAACCGCTCGGCACTTCGGCTAACCTCTTTCGGATTACCAGAGGTCAAATAGCTGACGCCGCCACGCGCCACAAATCGCGGGTGTCGTCGCAAATAGTCGCTCAAACTGTCGGCCACGATGTCCGGCTGCACCAGAATGCGGGTGGATTTCGGTAAAGCGGCACGGAAGCGTTCCTCGACAAGCGGGTAATGCGTACAGCCCAAAACCGCCGCCTGCGGGTTGGGTAAGGTTTTCAGCAGCGTTGCAACATGGGCGTCAACCAAGGCTTCGGCGCCCAAGGTATCACCCTCTTCAATCGCGGCGACCAGACCGACACAGGCTTCGCCAATCACCTCCACATCACGGGCACGGAACTTCAACTCGCGTTCAAACGCGCCGCTAGAAACCGTCGCAGGTGTTGCAAACAGCGCCACATTTTTCAACCCTGTATGGGTAGGTGGCGAA
>CAKZNY010000252.1 GCA_937132145.1 uncultured Paracoccaceae bacterium
CCGCGTTTTACCGCCGCCACCCCCCCCGAGCGGAACGCCGATGATCGTGCCAAGCGTAGCCAGTTCCAGCTTGGCGGGGGAAACACGTTTGATGTCGTCGGACACCGGAAAACCCGAGTGCATCGGAAACGGCATCGCGCATTTTCTCACTGGCGCGCTCTCCAACTATCGAGAGAATCGGATCAACGGGCAGCTCCAACTCGATAAAAAAGTAACGAACAAAAGGCTGTGCATCGTAATTACGATTGTCGAAGTCAGACAGTTCAGCACAAACGAGGTCGCATAACGCTGGTCGGTTGTGATCGACAACGTGTTGCCATTCGCCACAATCGTTTCATTAACGTTTTTCTCGGTGAAGCCGAACTGTTCTGGAATGTAACCGCCAGTAAGATTGGCGGGATCAAATCCAACCAGTTTTCTATAGATGTGCGGTTAACATCGGAGCTGCAAATTCAGACGGTTGCGTTTGGGTTTCTAAACTTCTTCCAGACGATCCGTGGCGGGGGCTGGCTGGATGGAAAGGGCTGTGATCCGTTGATAGAGATCGTCCGACATCGTGTAAGAGAGCGCCGCGATTGAGGGGCGAAGCTGTTCCTCGGAACGCGCGCTGATAATGGGTTGTGTAATGCCGGGATGCTGCGCCACCCAACTAACCGCCAAAGTAATCGGGTCTACGCCCACTTCGGCTGCCAGCTTGGACAGGTTTTTTGCGGTGTCGTGCATCCACTCAACGCCGTACCGCGCGTTGTAAGATTTGTCGTCAAGAATGCGCCCGGCCCCGCCTGAAGCGTATTTTCCTGTCAGAAGCCCCCCGCCAAGTGGGGAATAGGGGGCGACATTGAACCCTTCGCTGATGGCCATGGGCAGAATTTCGACTTCGACCTGCCGTTTAACCAGATTGTACATTGGTTGAAGAATATCGATGCGAATGCCGAGGTTCTGCGCGATGCACGCGGCTTTCATCGTTTGCCACGCGGAATAGTTCGAGATGCCGATATAGCGAAACAGACCCGCCTCGCGCAGCTCCGCTAAAGTCTCGAAGGTTTCTTCCAGCGGCGTGTCGTCGTCCCATTTGTGAAGGTAAAATACGTCTACCGTATCCATGCCAAGGCGCGTGCGGCTTTCGTCAAGTTGGGCGCGAATGTTGGCTGAACCTGCCCCGCCAACCGAGGCGCATTTTGTTGCGATCACTAGATCGTCACGCTCGTGTTTAGCGAATTGCCCCAGCAGTTTTTCGGAACGCCCGTTGGTATAAACATAGGCGGTGTCAAAAAAGTTAATACCCGCCGCGCGGCTGGCATCATACATTTTCCGGCTTTGGTCTTCATCCGCTTTGCCGCCAAACTGCATGGTGCCAAATGAAAATTTTGATACGGGGGTTCCGGACGGGGTGGTAAGGGCTGTGGCTTGCATGGTGTTCTCCTGTGCGCAAAATTCGGTCTTTCGCGTTAGGCTATATGTTGCCACAACCAATGCCTAGCGATTTCAGGTTGACAGTAGACGGCCACAAAAAACCCCGCCGTTAAGCGGGGTTTTCAAAAGCTTTTATTGCTGGATCAGCAGTCGGCGACAGCGCGACCGGTTAGCACCTTGACCAGATTAGCCCGATATTCCGGCGTTCCGTGCAAGTCACTGATCATATTGTCGGCACTGACGGATAACCCATCGAGCGCATCTGCGCTGAAGTTTGCGTTCAGTGCTGTTTCGGCTTCGGTCCAACGATACACGCCTCCTTCGGATGCACCGGTTACTGCCACGCGAACACCGTCCGCGAATTTGGCCACGAACACCCCGACCAAGGCAAACCGCGAGGCAGGTTGTTCGAACTTTTGGTAATTCGATGACAGCGGAACCGGAAAATCTACCGAAACGATAATTTCGGCGTCCTCAAGGGCGGTGTCGAACAGCCCTGTGAAATAGTCATCCGCCGCAATTGACCGCGCATTGGTTTTAATGGTTGCACCAGATGCGAGTGCTGCTGCCGGATAATCCGCCGAAGGATCATTGTTGGCAAGACTACCCCCAATAGTTCCGCGATTACGGACAGTCGGATCACCAATGTCACCAGCCAATTTGGATATGGCACCGTATCCACCTGCGGCAACATCCGCGTGGGTAACGCCGCCGCCAATAGTAATAACGTCACCAGTGGAGCTGGTCCCGCCCATCTCGGCAATGCCGGTCAGGGACACCAGTTTCGCTGGCGATGCGAGGCGTTGCTTCATGGTTGGCAGCAAAGTTTGCCCGCCACCCAACGCCTGCGCATCCTCCGAGGCTAACGCCGCAACCGCTTCAGCTACGGTTGTTGGTTTTTCAAATACGAAGTTATACATGTTTGATCCTCCTTATTTCGCAGCTTGAATGGCAGCCCAGACCCGTGCAGGGCTGGCTGGCATATCGACATGGGTGACACCGAGATGTGACAACGCATCAACAACAGCGTTAATCACCGTCGGAGGGGAACCGATGGCCCCCGCCTCACCGCAGCCTTTTGCGCCAAGCGGGTTGTGGGTACATGGCGTTAAACAAGACTGATCGACGTTGAAAAACGGCATATCGTCGGCGCGTGGCATGGTGTAATCCATGTAAGAACCTGACAACAATTGGCCATTTTCATCGTAGACGCAGTTTTCAACCAGCGCCTGCCCGATACCTTGGCCAAGCCCGCCTTGAATTTGCCCCTCGACGATCATCGGGTTGATGACGTTGCCGACATCATCCGCTGCTGAGAAGGAACATATGGTGACTTTGCCGGTGTCTGGATCAATCTCCACCTCACAGGCATATGCGCCGGATGGGTAAGTGAAGTTCCCCGGATCGTAAAACGCGGTTTCCTCCAACCCTGGCTCAAGCTTGTCGATCGGATAGTCATGCGGGATGTAAGCCTTGAACGCCACTTCGGGGAAAGTGACGGTTTTATCAGTGCCCACGACGCTGAATACTCCGTCGTTAAACTCGATATCCCCGTCGCCCGCTTCCATCATGTGCGCCGCGATTTTAGTGGCCTTTTCGATGATCTTCTCGGTGGCCCGAACAATCGCAGACCCGCCAACAGCCATCGAACGAGACCCGTAAGTCCCCATCCCGAAAGGAATTTTGGACGTGTCACCATGCACAATATCAATATCATCGGCGGACATTCCCAGCATATCCGCGACTATCTGCGGAAACACCGTTTCATGCCCCTGTCCGTGGCTATGCGACCCTGTCATAACCGAGATATTTCCGGTCGCGTTAACACGAACCGTTGCCGATTCATAAAGTCCTACACGCGACCCAAGGATGCCTGCCAAGTTTGACGGAGCAAGCCCGCAAGCCTCGACATATGTATTGATACCAAGCCCCCGAAGTAGCCCGCGTTTAGCGCTTTCGGCCTTGCGAGCCTCAAATCCGTCAAAATCCGCCATCTCCTCAAGTTTGTCCATCAACGCATGGTAATCACCGGAATCATATTCCAGTCCCGCTGCTGTGAGGAAGGGAAACTGCTCCTTCTTGATGAAGTTCTTGCGGCGGATTTCGATTGGGTCAATGCCCAGCTCGCGGGCGCATTTATCAATCACCCGTTCAACCGAGAACGTCGCCTCGGGGCGGCCTGCGCCACGATACGCGTCGACGGGCGCAGTGTTGGTGAACACTGCCTTCACGTTCACATAGGTTAATGGAACCGTATAGTTTCCCGCTATCACCGTGCCATGCAAAATTGTCGGTGTCACGGTCGAGAAGTTCGACAAGTAAGCGCCAACGTTGGCCAAAGTTGACGTGCGGAAGGCAAGGAAGTTGCCCTCCTTATCCGTTGCCAGTTCGATTGTGGTTCTATGGTCGCGACCATGCGCGTCTGTCAGGAAACTTTCCCAACGACTTGCTGTCCAGCGGACGGGACGTCCAAGTTTTTTGGAGGCCGCCAACACCAGCGCTTCTTCGCCGTAATGGAAGATTTTCGACCCAAAACCGCCGCCAACGTCAGGCGCGATAATCGTCAGTTTGTTTTCGGGAATGCCCATAACAAACGCCGAAATCAGCAACCGTGTCAGATGCGGGTTCTGCGATGTGGTATAAAGCGTGTAATGGCCAGTGCCGGGGTTGTAATCTGCGGTCGAGGCGCGCGGCTCCATCGCGTTCGGGATAAGACGGTTGTTTATCAGCTCCAGCGTCGTTACGTGCGGAGCATTCTTGATAGCCTCGTCTGTAGCGGCGCGGTTATCCTCGATCCAGCCCCAGTCAAAACACTGGTTGGTTTCGATTTCGTCATGAACAAGGTTATCCGAATTCGCCAGCGCGGCGGCCATATCTACAATGGCGTCCTGCTCGTCAATATCGGCATCGATCGCCTCGGCGGCCTCGACTGCCTGCTCATAGGTTTCCGCGATTACAGCCGCGTAAGCATCGCCAACGTGACGAACTTTGCCATGCGCCAGAACGGGGCGTTTGGGTTCTTTCATCGGCTCGCCGTCGCGGCTATGAATTAACCAACCGGCCGGATTTCCGCCGACTTCAGTGAAATCTTCGCCAGTGAAAACCGCCAATACGCCAGGCATACCTTCGGCTTCGGATGTATCAATGGATTTGATTATTCCGTGCGCGACTTGCGAACGCGCAAACACCGCGAAACACTGGTTTTGCAATTTTATGTCGTCTACATACCGACCTCTACCGGTTAAAAACCGGACGTCTTCGCGCCGTTTCGGGCTGGCGCCTATGCCATTATCTTTGGGCATTTTATTCCTCCTGTTGATCCAGTTTCAAGCGCGTCCTAGCCCAGTTGGGCGGCGGCAGCCTGAATGGATTTGATGATGTTGTGATACCCGGTACAACGGCAGATATTGCCGGACAGGTACTTGCGAATTTCAGTTTCGGAGGGGTTAGAATTGTTTTTCAACAATTCATCCGCCGCCATCACCATTCCCGGAGTGCAAAACCCGCACTGAAGGCCATGGTGTTCCTGAAACGCGGCCTGAATAACACCGAGCGAGCCGTCGTCGTTGGCCATGCCCTCGATCGTGCGAACATCCGCACCTTCGGCTTCCAGTGCCAACATCGTACAGCCTTTGACGGCCTTGCCGTTCACATGCACCGTGCATGCGCCACATTGGCTGGTGTCACAGCCGATATGCGTGCCGGTCAGATGCAGGTCTTCACGCAGGAACGTTGATAACAGCGTGCGGTCCTCGACCTCTCCGGTAACGGATTTTCCGTTCACGGTCATTGATACAGATGACATTAATTCCTCCCTTTCTTGAATTTTATCCTGTTAGTTTTTTGAACCAGTCCAGCAATTTGCTAAACCATCCTTTCGCGGGTTTTTCTTCCACTTCGTCGACCGCCTCTTTGGGCGGTGCTACAACAGTCTTGAAGTTCTCGAAAAACTGATTGGCGAGCTTTATCGCAACGCCGTGCACAACTCTCGAGCCAAGCTGCGCCAGCTTTCCGCCGACCTTCGCCTCGACCTCGTATATAAGGTTGGTGCCGCCTTCGACATCTTCCAAACGAATCGCTGCGGAACCTTTGGCAAACCCGGCAGCGCCGCCTTTTCCTGAGCCGCTGATGCGATAGCTTACGCCCTCTACGATATCTGTCAGGGTAACGGAACCTTTGAACGTGGCTTTCACGGGGCCGATTTTTTGTGTAACTACAGCCTCGAAACCGTCTTCGGGGGTGCCTGTCAGCTCTGTGCAACCAGGAATACTGGCTCGCAAAATTTCCGCGTTATTCAACGCCTTCCAGACCGTCTGGCGATCTGCCGCGATAATACAATTTCCGTTAAGATCCATAGATTTCCTGCATAAGATTAAGTTGGCGGAATTGAACCCTCGCACGAGCTTTGTTGGTTAATCAAGGGAAATTTTTAGGGTATACCAAGATACCGCGTCTAGTTGAATTCAGTGGCGGCGATCCGCCCACCAGCGCTCCCATGCTTCCGGTGTATCAAGGTCGATTACGGCCCCTTGGCCTTCGGTTGGGACATCGACCAAAAACTCGGGCGCATCCTTGATAACATCGCGCGCGCCGCGGTCTCCTTGCAGGTCTGCCAACGTCTCGAAAAACCGTCGTCCGAACAAAACCGGTAGGCCGGGGGTGCCGTCTGCGGCAACGGCGCGGCAAATCTCGCGGCCCTCGCCAGCATCATAGGCCGCCACTAAACGATCAAGATGCGCTGCTGTCACCTCGGGCATATCCGCCAGCGCGATGATGACCGCATCGCAATCCTGCGACAGCCCCGCCATGCCCGCCCGAATTGATGCCGCCATCCCCTCTTGCCATTCAGCCGAGGTAATCCGCCGCACATCCAGCCCTTCCAGTGCCGCATCACGAGTGGCATTTTCGGGCTGCATTACCACATGCACCCGCCCAACCCCCGCTTGCAATACGGCAGCCGCCGCCCGTCGCAACAACGGCTCCCCATCCACAATTTCCAGCAACTTGTCCTTGCCGCGCATACGCCGTGAACCACCTGCTGCAAGCAACAACACTTCGACCTTTGGCTGCACCGGTACAACCACAGCCCCCCCCCGAGGCTGCGGGCGTGTCGGAATTTCCTTGAGCAAACCACCGACACCCATTTGGCCGATGTCCTTGTCAGTGACCTCCAATCCACAAGCGATCCGCTCCAACACCCAATCCGCCCCGTTCAATGCGGGCGAGCGCGCACATCCGGGCAAACCAACAACGGGGCGGCCATCATACTCCCCCAGAAACAGCAGATTACCGGGGTCTACAGGCATACCAAATCGCGTGATTTTTCCACCAGACTGGGTCAGTGCCGCCGGTCCGACATCAGAGATATCCGACGTAGCCGAGCCGGTAAGTATAAGAATAGCCTCTCCGCCAGCCTTGGAAATCGCCTCCGCCAAAGGGGTGGTTTCATGTGGCACCGTCACAACTTCGTCTAACGAACAATTAAACGCCTGCAATCGCCGCGCCACAGCTTCGCGACCTTTGGAAAGCACTTTTTCGGACATCCCCGGCGTCTTCGTCAAAATCAGACTAGCGGTTCGCATGGTAAACGGAGCCAGACGCAACGCATTGCTTGCGCTCACCCGCGCGATAAATTTTTTCGGAACGCCGTAGGGGATGATTTTGACCGTCGCGATCAGTGCACGCGCCGAAACCCGCGCCATTTCGGGCACAGTCGCCACCGTTATCGACGAGGATACCGCATTAAAACGCGCAATCGCCGCCGCATCGATTTGCATCACGCCACCCGCCTCGGCGTAGATATTCACGCGGCCGGTGAAAGGCGCATTAATCCGCAGCGATGCCGCCTTTGGATCCGGCACCAGCAATTTCGCCAAGGCTTCGGCGGCTTGATCCTCGGCAATATCATCGGCATCCAGAACGGCCACCGTAACATCGCTAACGCCAGCCTGCGCAATTGCCGCGATATCCGCAGCGCTTAAAATCCGGCCTTTACGCAACCGCACCCCGCGCACATTTAAGGAGTGGGCAAGAATTCCCCCCTCGGCCTGCGCAACGGAAACGGGGCCGAATTTCATCGGCGAGTCTCGGGGCGGCGCAAGCGTTCGGTGATTTCCGCCATGATAGATATCGCGATTTCCGCAGGGGTTTTCGAACCAATATCAGCCCCGACCGGCGCATGGATTTTGGCGATTTGAGCTTGGGTAAACCCCGCCTCCTGCAACCGGACCACCCGCTTGGCATGCGTGCGCGTTGACCCCAGACAACCGAGGTAAAACACATCCGATTCTATCGCCACCTTGATCGCCGGATCGTCCAGTTTCGGGTCATGCGTCAGGGTCACAACCGCCACACGCGCATCAAGCCCTTCGGCCTCTAATGCTTCATCCGGCCAGTCATGTATTATCCGCTCGCCGGGGAAACGCGCCTCGGTCGCGAACGCCTCGCGCGGGTCGACCAGCACCGCGTCATACCCCGCCACCCGCGCCATTTGCATCAACGGCTGCGCAATATGCACCGCCCCAACCACGATCATCCGCAACGGCGGGTTATGGATGTTTACGAACCAGTCCGCCTCGAAACCCGACTTGTCACTGGTAAATCGAGGGCCAAGGTCAATCGCCGCGAAATCCGTGCCGACGACTTGGCGCTCCCATGTCTTGGTGTTCACCAGATACGCCGCCGCGCGCCGATCTGCACGATATGCCACGAGCGTTTCCAGCAACGCCACGCTTGGCCCCTGCCCAACGCCAATCGGCTCCACCAACACATGGATCGCACCGCCACAGGCAAGACCCACGGCAAAGGCCTCTTCATCGCTAACGCCGTATTCCAGAATGCGCGGCATGCCGTCTTCAAGGGCATTAATCGCCTCTTCAACGACCGCGCCTTCGACACAACCACCGGAAACCGAGCCAGCCATCTCCATATCCTCGTTGATCGCCAGCTGCGAGCCAATCGGTCGCGGCGCGGACCCCCAAGTCTGGATAACGGTCGCCAGCACCGCGCCCTTACCGGCAGAAACCCAGTCGAGCGCCTGCTCCGGTATTTGATCGAAATTCGCCATCAGCCTTCCCTCATCGCGCGCATAAGGCGTGCTTTCTCGCCGACATCTTCCGGCTTTGTTAACGCATCCGCAAGGGCTTGCAGGGATGCAATATTATGCCCCGCCCGAAAGCTGTCCACATGGGGCAGCATTGCACGGATACCACGCGCCTTGGGGGCAAAACCATCCCAGCGCAGCAGCGGGTTCAGCCATATCACCTTGCGGGCCGACAAGTGCAAGCGTTCCATCTCGGACGCCAGCAAATCCGGATCATCCCGATCCAACCCGTCGGTAATCAGCAAAACAACGGCGCCTTGCCCCAGCACGCGACGCGACCAGTCACGATTAAAGGTATGCAGGCATTCGCCGATACGCGTGCCACCTTCCCAGTCCCGCGCCTCGGCCCCCGCCATCGCAAGCGCCGTATCGACATCGCGATTACGAAGATGGCGCGTGATATTCGTCAACTGCGTCCCGAAAGTGAACGAGTGCACCTGCGCCCATCCCGCCCCCTTGGCATTACTGGCCGCGTGCAGAAAATGCAGAATTACGCGGGAATATGCCGACATCGACCCGGAAATATCGCAAAGCGCCACAAGATTTGGCCAACGGGTTTTGCGCTGCCGCATCGCCAGTTTCTGTATGTCCCCGCCCGTGCGCATCGCGCCCCGAATAGTGCCGCGCCAATCCGGTATACGCCCGCGCAATGCCGGTTTGGTTCGGCGCGATGCCAACGGTTTCACCGGCAGCTTGATCCGCGCGATCATGCGCTTGGCCTCGGCCATCTCGGCCGTTGTCATCTGCTCGAAATCCAGCGCCTGCAAATTTTCCTGCGCCGAAAACGTCAGAGAGGCATCCAGCTTGATCTCGGCGCTCTCCCCCTCCTGCAATTCTGGCGCCTCTGCATCCGCCCCATCCAGCAACGCTTCGGCCGCGCGGCGCTCGGCAGGGTTTGCCTTGCGCTCCTTTTGAACGCCGCGCATCGCTGGCGCCAAAAGCGCCATCATGTTTTCGAGGTATTGCGGGTCTCGCCAAAACAACCGGAAAATTTGCGCGAAAACTTCGCGGTGTTCAGGGCGCGAGACAAAACAGGCATGTAACGTCCAGTAAAAATCCCGTTTATCCGTGAAACCGGCAACCTCTACCGCCCGAATGGCGTCCGCCACGCGCCCCGGTCCGACGGGCAATCCGGCCACCCGCAACGCGCGTGCGAAATGGGTAATGTTGGCAACGAATTTACCATCTTCTGGTATTGGAAGATCGGCGAATTTACGCATTAGTCAGCCATCTCGGACGACGCCTTTGCCTCGGTTAATATCCGCGCGGCTTCTGATCCCTGAATCCGGACAATATCATCCTGATACTTCAAAATTGCCCCTAATGTGTCCGCAATCACCTGCGGTGAAAGCTGAACAGCATCCAGCGCCAACAGGCATTTCGCCCAGTCAATCGTCTCGGCCACGCCGGGTTTTTTGAACAAATCTTCCGAGCGCAGTTTTTGCACGAACGCCACGATTTCACGGCTTAACGCGGCACTGGCCTCCGGAACCTGCGCGTTCAGGATTTCCAGCTCGCGGTCAAAATCGGGGTAATCCACCCAATGATACAAACACCGCCGCTTCAGCGCATCATGCACCTCGCGCGTGCGGTTCGAGGTTAGGATAACGATCGGTGGTTCCTCGGCTACGATGGTGCCCAGCTCGGGAATCGTTACCTGAAAGTCGCTCAACGCCTCCAGCAGGAACGCTTCAAAGGGTTCGTCGGCGCGGTCCAGCTCGTCTATCAACAGGATCGGAGGGCCGCCTTCTTGCGGGCTCATCGCTTCCAGCAACGGGCGACGGATCAGGAAATCTTCGCTAAACAGCTCCGCGTTCAGCTCGGCGCGGTCACTGCTGCCCACGGCCTCAGCCGTGCGGATCGCCACCATTTGCGCGGCAAAATTCCACTCGTAAACCGCGCTTGAAGCGTCCAGTCCTTCATAGCATTGCAACCGTATCAATCGCCGCCCCAGCCCCGAGGCCAACGCCTTGGCGATCTCCGTCTTGCCAACACCAGCCTCGCCTTCCAGAAACAACGGGCGCCCCAATTTTAGCGACAAGAATACAACCGTCGCTAACGCTTGGCCGCAAATATACCCTTGCGAGGCTAGAAGTTCGCGGGTTTGATCAATGTTTTCCGGTAGCGCTGCCATTTTTCCTCCTGGAGATTTTCAAACTTTCAATGAATCTAGTTGGCTGCGAGGTTTTTAGCAAACCAGATTTTACAATCTATCATCGCCAAGTGGTGTGCTCGATGGTTTGATCATTTTTGGCCAAATGAGGCAAAGCGACGAGCAGGGTTACGAAAGCAAATTCGTCATTTGCCAGCGGTCAGTTCTGGTTTGGAATATGCATAAAATGTGGATTT
>CAKZNY010000253.1 GCA_937132145.1 uncultured Paracoccaceae bacterium
TGCGTTCGGGCTTCAGCAACACGCCATTGGTTCCAACCACAACCATCAAACCCAGATTGCTTGCGTGCGTGGCCAGTTCTTCGATATCTTTGCGCAACAAGGGCTCCCCCCCTGTCAGAACCACCATCGCCTCGGGGCCAACCGAAGCAATATCATCGAGCACCGTCTTGAGTTCAGATGTCGATAGTTCGTCCGTTGCGCCCTCTTTCAGGATTTTTGCATCCAGATAGCAGTGATCACATGCCAGATTGCAACGCTCTGTCAGGTTCAGCGCAATCAGATATGGTGCTTCGGCTTTGTTTGTCATGACCTAGGAGCCACCCTCGGAGTGATCGACAGGACACATATGTTCGCGCGAGGCGGCAAAGGCTGCATCTGCCAGATTACCGCTAATTTCAGTGGCTCCTTGCTTGCGGGCAAAACGCTCTATGGTGGTGCGAACCTGATCGCGAAACGCTTCGGGAACGCGGTTAAGCCGCGCTAAAGAGGCTGCGCGCCAAATAATGGTATCGCCTGTATCCAAGGGTGCAATATCGTCCATAAACGGTTCGACATGCTCAACCAGCACCACCGAGCTTGCGTCGCGGCGGGCAGACTTTTCCGCGCGCAGGTCAATGTTTTCACGCATGGATGCATCTTCGATCCGGTTCACCAGCGATCGCGCATCTGCTGACCAATCGAGGCGCTCGAACGTTTGCTGAACGGAGGCGCCATCACTTTTGCCGCCCGGCATCAGCGCCTTCATCGCCGCTTCGACAAAGCGCGTGGTGATGTAGGTATGACCCTCGGCCTGCGCTTGGCGAATGACGCTTGTGCGCGCAATGCCACGCACAAAATCGGGAGCACGGTTAATCATTTCTTCAGCTTCTTCTGACCACATAATGGTTTCTTCGGCGACGACATCCATCGGGGGATAATATGTCACCTGCCCGATCCAGACGTGGCAAGGCACCATGCGCAACAGGTTTTCGGTATTACCCCCTATATCGAGGTCATCATCGGCATGCACGCCCGTTTTGCCAATAACCAACAGGCTGGCATTGTGCTTTTCTATGTATTTCTTAATCGCCTGATACGGTTTACCGGCAACGAGTGCTGTGGTGATTTTCACACCGGCCTCCTCGGCCACGGTTTCAGCGACGTTCAGATGCGCCTGATAAATTTTGGCAATACCTTCATCAATCAGTTCTTCGTGCAACTCTTCCTGTTCCTTGAACCGGAACACTTTGCCCGCTTCCTCGCCCAAAACCGTCGAAATCTTATTGAAGGCGACATAATGATAAAACGGGTCATATGCGGCGACCACATGCACAGGCACGTCAAGCCGCTTACCTATATCCAGCGCTGTTTTCATCGCCCCAAAAGATTTCGGAGAACCGTCCATCCCCACAACGATAGGGCCATCCCCGATAGGGCGGCGACGATCCTTGGCCACAAACACATCAATCTGGGAGCGACGTACAACACGCTCGCAGACGGTGCCGATGGTCGAGCCAGCAACCGCGCCGAGGCCAAGCGCACCCATCGCCAGCACATCATGCTCCCCTTTGTTCAAAGCATCCATCACACAGGAGTAATTCTTACCCTCGGGGCTAAGGCGGTCATAAGGCACGTCGGCGTTCTTGCTTATCACCGCGGCCGCATCGTGGTAGCTGTCGGAGATCAGGCCCAATCCCATGCCGATCAAATCCTCATGAACCTCGCGCTGGTGCTCCATTTCAGATTCACGCTGGTATTTTTCGGGCAGACCACCCTCCATTTGCTTGAAACGGCGGTCGTGCAACTTAGCCGCATAGGCATGAATTCCGGTAATTTTTCCGCCGGAGGATGCCGCCAAACGCGCCACCTGTGTCAGCGCCTGAATTGCATAATCGGACTGGTCAAGAGCCACCAATATCCGTTTCAAAGAAACCGGCGCTGTACCAACCGCAGCACCGTCCAATTCTGTAGATATTGCCAAATTCGTAGTCATTGCGTTTCCCCTTTGTTGCTTTCAACCGTGATTAATTTGAACTGACCGCACAACGAAATCCTACAAACTCAGCATAGGTATTCGTGTAGTCCCACATGCGGTTGCTGGCGACAGTCATATGCGAGCGCCCCGCCCAACTGTTGCCCTTGATGTATGCGCACAGCTCGCCCGAAATACCTTGATTCAACGGATCGGGTGCTACGTATAATTCCGGCAACACACCGCCACTGGCTGCCGTTAAAACGGTAGCAGTTCGCGCATTTCCGGTGTGATGTTATCGTCGAGACGAATATTGGTGTCACGGCATACGCCGGCGCGTGCAACGCGGGTGTCGCTCACCCATTC
>CAKZNY010000254.1 GCA_937132145.1 uncultured Paracoccaceae bacterium
CGACAATTTTCTGAACTTCCGAGGGTTTCCTCATATTCCGGGCGAGGATTGGGTGACCGCTTACCCCGCGAGTGGCGAGACGCATGATGGCGGTCGTTTGAATGCGTAGCGATGTGGTGGACGTGGCGCGGCGGTGGATTGGTACACCTTATCAACATCAGGCGAGCTGCGAGGGGGCCGGGGCGGATTGCCTTGGGCTGGTGCGCGGAATTTGGCGAGAGGTTTGCGGTGCGGAGCCAGCGGTAGCGCCTGCATATACGCCGGATTGGTCCGAGGCGAGCAAGGACGAGCGGTTGCTAGAGGCTTTGGAGAGCTACTTTTATCCGGTGAACGGCGAGGCGCAGCTTGGCGATGTTCTGGTTTTTCGTTTGCGAGCGGTTGCAAAACATCTGGCCGTTGTTTCGGCGCACGGCAACATTATTCATGCATATTCCGGGCGGGGCGTTGTGGAGACACCGCTGTCGCCTGCTTGGGAACGCCGGATTGCGGGCGTTTTTCGATTTCCTGACAGGAGCATTTAATGGCGACTTTGGTTTTATCTGCCGTTGGCGGCGCGATTGGGGCGTCGCTTGGTGGGGCGGCGTTCGGGTTATCCTCGGTTGTGCTTGGGCGGGCTTTGGGGGCGACTTTGGGGCGGGCGCTGGACGGGCGTTTGTTGGGGGGATCTGCGCCGGTTGAACGCGGTCGGGTCGAGAATTTTCGGGTTTTGGGGGCGCGTGAGGGGGCTTATGTCGCGTATTTTGGCGCTATGCGGGTTTCGGGGCAGATAATCTGGTCTACGAAGTTTCAGGAAAATGTGGATAGTTCGGGGGGCGGGAAGGGGAGTTCCTCGCCTGCTGTTAACGAATATAGTTATTCGATTAGCCTCGCGATTGCTCTTTGTGAGGGCGAGATTACGCGGATTGGTAAGGTCTGGGCGGATGGAAAAGAGATCAGCCTTGAGGGGATTGATTACCGTTTATACCGTGGCGATCAGGCGCAGATGCCGGATGCAGCGATTGTTGCTGTCGAGGGCGCGGGGCTGGCCCCTGCGTATCGCGGGACGGCTTATATTGTTTTTGAAAACCTTGACTTAACGCGTTTCGGCAACCGTATTCCACAGTTTAATTTCGAGGTGGTTCGCAAACCTGAACCGCTGCCTTCAGGGGAGCCGCGTGAGGCGGCGGAGTTGGTTCGGGCGGTGGCGCTTGTGCCTGGTACGGGGGAGTATGTCTTGGCGACGGAGCCGGTTTCGTATCCTTATGGCAAGGGGATTTCGCGCTCGGCAAATGTTAACGGAATTGGCGAGGGGACGGACTTTGTTCGCGCCATTAAGCATTTGGGCGAGGACTTGCCGAATGCGGAATCCGTGTCCTTGGTGGTTAGCTGGTTTGGGGATGATTTGCGCTGCGATAGCTGCACTTTGCAGCCAGCGGTGGAGCAGGTCGGGGTTGATGGCGATGTGATGCCTTGGGTGGTTTCGGGGCAGGCGCGTGCTGGGGCTAAGGTGGTTTCGCAGCTTGACGGGCGCTCGACCTTTGGGGGAACGCCGACGGACGAGGCGGTAATTCAGGCGATCCGGCATATTCAGGATCAGGGTAAGGCGGTGATGTTTTATCCGTTTATTTTGATGGATATTCTGGATGGTAATGCGTTGGTCGACCCGTGGACCGGAGACGTGGGGCAGCCAGCGGTTCCTTGGCGGGGGCGGATTACGACGTCGGCGGCACCGGGGGTGTTTGGCTCGCCGGATCAGTCGACCGCGGCTAAGGCGCAGGTGGACGCGTTTTTTGGTACGGCCGGGGTGGGCGATTTTGTGCAAGGCGCTGACGGGGTTTCTTATACCGGCCCTGCGGAGTGGTCATATCGCCGTTTTGTGCTGCATTACGCGCATTTATGTGCGGCGGCGGGCGGGGTCGAGGCATTTTGCATTGGGTCCGAGATGCGCGCGCTTACGCAGGTTCGGGATGGATTGAATAGTTTTCCAACGGTGGTGCAGTTGGTGCAGTTGGCGGCGGATTGTCGGGCGATTTTGGGGCCGGATTGCAAGATCGGCTATGCGGCGGATTGGTCGGAATACTTTGGTTATCAGCCTGCTTCGGGGGATGTGTTTTATCATCTGGATCCGTTGTGGTCGGATGATAATATCGACTTTATCGGCATTGATAATTACATGCCGCTGAGCGATTGGCGGGACGGGGTTGAGCATCTGGATGACGGGTATTCGTCGATCTACGACCTTGAATATTTGCAGAGCAATATCGAGGGTGGCGAGGGGTTCGAGTGGTATTATGCCAGTGAACAGGCGCGTCGAGATCAGGTGCGATCGGCCATTGTGGATGGGGCGCATGGGGAGGATTGGGTCTATCGGTACAAGGATATTCGCAGTTGGTGGTCCAAGCAGCACCACGAGCGGATTGGCGGGGTACGGCAAGTTGAGGGGACCGACTGGTTGCCCGGAACCAAGCCGATCTGGTTTACGGAGGTTGGGTGTCCGGCGGTGGATAAGGGCACGAACCAGCCGAATGTTTTTGACGATAAGAAGTCCTCAGAATCCGCCTTGCCATATTTTTCTAATGGTAATCGGGATGATCTTATTCAGCACCGGTATTTGCAGGCGGTTCTGTCGTATTGGGCGGACAATGCGAATAATCCCGAGGCTAGTCAGTATGTTGGGCGGATGGTGGATGTTTCGCGGACGCATGTTTGGGCATGGGATGCGCGGCCCTATCCGGACTTTCCAGAACGGTTGGATGTTTGGTCGGACGGGGGGGCGTTTGGGCGCGGGCATTGGGTTTCGGGGCGGGTGCATATGGCATCTTTGGCGAATGTCGTGGCCGAGATTTGTCGGCGTTCGGGGCTGGGCACGGTGGATGTTTCCAAGCTGCACGGGCTGGTGCGCGGCTTTGTGATCGGGGGCACGGAGAGTGCGCGGCAGAGCTTGCAGCCGCTTATGCTGGCCTATGGGTTCGATTGTTTTGATCGGGACGGGGTGCTGGTATTTCGTAATCGTGACGGACGCTCGGTGGAGGTGCTGGATGCGACACGGTTTGTCGAGGAGGGCGAGGGGGCTTATAGCCTGACGCGCAACCCTGATGCCGAGACTATCGGGCGGGTTAGGGTTGAATTTGTCGATGCGGATAACGCGTATCAGTCGGCGGCGGCGGAGCATGTTTTTCCGGATGAGAGCGAGGCGCATACGTCTGAAAGTTCGTTGCCTTTGGCGTTAACGGCTGGTGAGGGGCAGGCGATTGCGGAGCGTTGGTTGAGTGAGGCTCGGATCGCGCGGGACGAGGTTTCGTTGGCGGTTGCGCCCTCGGTGGCGGCGGTTGGTGTGGGCGATGTGGTGACGGTTCTGGGTTCGGATTACCGGATCGACCGGATCGAGGAGGCGGGGGCGCGGCGTTTTTCTGGCGTTCGCGTCGAGGCTGGCGTTTACGCGCCGAGGCTTCGGGATTTGCCAGCGAAGGGCAAGGCTGGGCCAGCGTCTTTCGGGCCGGTTTATGCGGAGTTTCTGGATTTGCCACTGCTGGATGGCTCCGAGGTTGAACACGCGTTTCATCTGGCGGCTTCGGGGGATCCTTGGCCGGGGCGTGTGGCGGTTTATTCGGCTAGTGCGGATTATGGCTATCGGTTGAACACGACATTGGCGCGGAGTGCTGTGGTTGGTGCGTTGGCCTCGCCGTTGGTGGCAGGGCGTGCGGGGCTTTGGCAGCGTAGCGGGGTTCGGGTGAAAGTGGCGTCGGGGTATCTGGCGTCTATGCCCGAGGCGGATGTTTTGAACGGGGCAAATCGCGCGGCGTTGCGCGGTGCTGGCGGGGACTGGGAGGTGTTCCAGTTTTGCAATGCGGAGCTGGTTGCGGATCGGGAATACGAGTTGACGAAGTTGCTGCGCGGGCAGGCGGGGACGGAGTTTCTGATCCCTGACGAGTGGGCCGTGGGCACGGATTTCGTGTTGCTTAACGGCGCGGTTTCGCAGGTTGATTTGGCGGCGGCAGAGCGCGGGCTGGATCGGCACTACCGGATCGGTGCGGCGCATTTGCCCTATGACGACGCCAGCTATGTGCATCAGGTTTTCGCAGGGCAGGGCGTGGGGTTGCGGCCCTTTTCGCCTGTGCATTTGCGGATTGTCGGGAGCGGCGACTTGGCGGTTAGCTGGGTTCGCCGGACGCGGATCGAGGGCGACGTGTGGCAAAGCTACGAGGTGCCGTTGGGCGAGGAACGCGAGGCTTATCTGGTGCGAGTTTCCAGTGGCGGGGTGCTGTTACGCGAGGTCGAGGTGTTGGTGCCCTCTTTCACCTATACCGCCGCTATGCAGGCCGCTGACGGAGCGGTTGGGGTGATTGATTTTGATGTAGCCCAGATTTCGGATCGGTTCGGGGCAGGACCATTTAGCAGGGGGACAGTTAATGTCTGATACTTATCAATTTGGATTGCCGTTGGTGCAGGCGGCGCAGGCGCAAAAGCATGTGACGGTGAACGAGGCTTTGGTGCGGCTGGATGCCGTGGCACAAATGCGGGTGCGGGCGGATGACTGGGGAAATCCGTCCGCGAATTCGTACGAGGGCGAGGCGCATGTGGTTGGGCCGATCGCGAGTAACGAGTGGGCGGGGCAGTCGGGGAATATTGCGATCTTCAGCAACGGTGGCTGGGTGTTTTTGACACCAAAGGTTGGCTGGCGCGCCTGGAACGAAGCGCTGGGTGCAGAGATCGCTTTTGATGGCGTCGATTGGGTGCGATATGCGAGCGTGGTTGCCGCAGGTGGTGCGGCGAGCTTGCACCGTGTGGTCGAAATTGATCATACGGTGGCGTCGGGGGCGGTATCTGTGACTTTGAGTGTGATTCCGTCTCATGCCCAGGTAATCGGGGTTTCTGCGCGCGTTATTTCGGCGATCACCGGCACCGGGGTTTCGAGTTGGTCGCTTGGTGTTGCCGGGGCTGCAGATCGGTATGGCAGCGGGTTGGGGCTGGGGCTGAATTCTTTTGCCAAGGGGGCAACGGGACCACTGACGTATTGGGCGGATACAGCGTTGGAAATCACCGCGGATGCAGGTGATTTTGATGGAGGGATTGTGCGTTTGGCCGTGCATTTTATGGAGCTGGAAGCGCCACGTTCTGTATGATTATGTATCCACTAAACAAGAACAGTTTCAACTGTTCTTGTTTATCCCACCAGCTTGAGCTGGT
>CAKZNY010000255.1 GCA_937132145.1 uncultured Paracoccaceae bacterium
TATGATTAAGTATCCACTAAAAAAGAACAGTTTCAACTGTTCCTGTTGATCCCACCAGCTTGAGCTGGTGGTGGTTCAGGCTGGTTTCCAGCAGGGTTAAGTGAAATTTATTTGACCGGATCGACATCATTATTTCCTCTCGGTCATTGAATTTCACTATACGGCTTCCGATTTACCATTTTGCTATGCTAGAATGCGGCTTGCAAGTAGGAGTGCTGAATATGGGCGAAGCTAAATCAAATATTGTATCGGTTGATCCGGTTTGGGATCGAATCCGCGACGAAGCTGCCGAGATCATCCGGAACGAGCCGGTTATGGCCTCGTTAGTGCACTCGGTAATCCTTAGCCATCCGACGCTGGAGGTGGCGTTAAGTCACCGTATTGCGCATCGGTTGGCGTCTGGCGAGATGACAGAATCCATTCTGTATAATGCCTTCGAGGAGGCGTATGCCGCTGGCTGTCGGCTTGGTAACATTGCACGCACGGACATTCTGGCGGTTTTTGAACGCGATCCAGCATGTCACCGCTATATCCAGCCATTGTTGTTTTATAAGGGTTTTCAGGCGGTTCAGGCCTATCGTTTGGCGCATTGGTTCTGGGTGCACGGGCGCAAGGATTTAGCATATTTTATGCAAATGCGAACGTCGGAAGTGTTTGGCGTGGATATCCATCCAGCCGCGCAGATCGGGCGTGGTTTGATGATTGACCATGCGCATTCGATCGTTATCGGAGAGACCGCTGTGGTCGGAGATAATGTTTCCATGCTGCATTCCGTGACGCTTGGCGGTACGGGCAAGGATGATCATGACCGCCATCCAAAGATTGGCAACAATGTAATGCTGGGTGCTGGCGCCAAGGTTTTGGGCAATATCAAAGTCGGGAATTGCAGTCGCGTGGCGGCCGGTTCGGTTGTCTTGCAAGATGTGCCACCCTGCAAGACCGTAGCTGGCGTTCCGGCACGGGTTGTTGGCGAAGCTGGATGTGACCAACCTTCGGCATTGATGGATCAATTGTTGCACGACTAAGCGGTTACCTTTGAGGGTGCGCAAAGCCGCGGGTTTTATTTCATATAGAAGCCGTATTGCAACGGGACATGCGCTTTGACATCAACACCCAATTCAGTGGCGGCATGCATCGCCCAATACGGATCGCGCATCATTTTGCGCGCCAGTAGAACTATATCGGCTTGACCGGACGCTATAATCTCTTCGGCTTGTTTTGCTTCGGTTATTTCGCCGACGGCCATAGTGGCAATCCCGGCCTCGGCACGCAGTTTCCCTGCCAAGCCAACCTGATCTCCGGTCCGCGATCCGATGGACGCCCGCGCTGCGGGGGTCGCCCCACCACCCGAGCAATCGATAATGTCCACACCGCGCTCTTTAACCCATTTTGCCATCTGGATGTTGTCTTCAATGGTTAGCCCACCCTCGATCCAGTCTGCCACCGATAACCGCACGGCAAGGGGCAGGTTTTCAGGCCAAACGGCCCGGACAGCATCCACAGTTTCGAGCATCATGCGAGCACGGCCGCGTAGATCGCCGCCGTATTCATCGTCGCGGGTATTGACCAAAGGTGTGAAAAAGCTGTGCAGAAGATACCCGTGCGCTCCGTGAATTTCCAACATTTTGTACCCTGCGGCCAACGCCCGTTTGGCGGCGTCAACGAAGGCAACCTGCATTTGGGCAATATCGGTTACGCTCATCTGGGTTGGTGTTTTCCACAGGCGTATTGCGTCGTCATCAAACGCAGTTCCACTCGGTCCGACAATTGGCCAACCGCCTTCGTCGTCTTTGAGGTGCGCGCCGCCGTCCCAAGGCCGCGCAGCCGAACCTTTACGCCCTGCGTGACCAATTTGCACAGCCGGAACGGCGCCTTGATCAACGATAAATTGATTGATTTTGGCCGCGGGTTCGATTTGATCGTCACTCCATAACCCTGTGCACCCCGGAGTAATCCGCCCATCGGCGCGAACGGCAGTTGCTTCGGCAATAATTAACCCGGCACCGCCCGCAGCACGCGAGCCAAGATGTACCCGATGCCAATCGTTCATGACTCCGTCGATGGCAGAATATTGGCACATGGGCGACATCCCGATCCGATTGCGAAACGTAACGTCCTTGATTGAGTAGGGCGTGAATAGTTGTGACATTGGCGGAGTTCCTTGTGTTTGATTGTTGGTATTGTCGTAACTTTCAAGGCCAGCATGTTCAAGGGGAGTTTTACCAACTATCGCCACTTCGAGTTGTTTTTGGGTGGTTCGAAAACAGGTGACCTCTTTTACATTCGCTGGCTATCGGATCGACGGTCAACCACCTTATATTCATGCTATATCATGGGTTTGTATATCTGATTGCTTTCAATCAAAAACCGCTTGAAGTAGTTCCGGTGTAAACTCGGGGTTTACTTAGGCGCAGCTCTCGACCGTATACTTGAACGATGATTGATTCCACACCATCAACTAATACACTACGCGACAGCTTCCCGCTTCGCCCTGCGCGTGCCCATGAGGTTTGCGGTGCAGGTGGGCATGTCTTTGCGAGTATTGTTTGTGGCTGTGCGAATGGCTCGGCGCTCTGGATATCGCAGGCGCATCAGCATGAGCGGCTTCACCCTGAGGGTTTGGCGCAGTTTTGTTGGCCCGATAGGCTTATCTATGCTTCGGGGAAAACGCATATGGATGTCTTGTGGATGGCCGAGGAGGCGCTCCGCTCTGCTGCGATGCAAGTTGTCGTGGTGCAACTTAGCAAGCCAATCGATCTGACGGCCGGGCGACGCTTGCAACTGGCGGCCGAGGCTGGAAATACGCTTGGGGTATTTCAGATCCCCGAAGGTATGGGCAGCAATGCCACTGAGACGCGCTGGCGATGTTCACCGCATTTTGATGCCAAAGACTCGTCTCTACATCGGTGGCAGCTTATTAAGAACAAATCAGGAACATTAGGGGATTGGATCGTTCGTTGGGATGAACAGGCGCGTCGTGTCATTGTGGTTTCCAAGGTTAGCGAGTGAGCGGGTTCTGCGCGCGCGCCCAATCGATGCACCCTTTGCCCTAACCCACATTCATGCCAACACGCAGCGGGTTTATTGTCTTAATGCCGAGGCCGAGAAGCAAGGTTTGCGCAAAGGCATGGGTTTTACCGATGCGAGGGTGCTTTGCCCGGATTTGCAGACGGCCATGGCAGACCCGCAGGCGGACTTGCAGTTCATTCAGACATTGGCGCGCTGGGCGGGGAGGTATTGTCCCTGGGTTGGTGTGGATGATGATGGTTTGATGCTGGATGTGACGGGCTCTACGCACTTGTTTGGTGGCGAGAGCGGGATGCTGGAGGACCTCCACGCTCGTCTTGATCGGGCCGGTCTTAGTCATAAAACCGGATTGGCCGGCACGCGCGGGGCAGCTTGGGCTTTGGCGCGGTTCGGTGGTGGGTGTGCCCCTGATGGGCAGGTATTGCCTTACATCGGACGTTTGCCGGTCGAGGCTTTGCGACTTGGCAATGATGTTTGCAATGCTTTGCTACGGCTTGGTATTCGCACGATCTCTGATCTTGTGGCGCTACCACGTACAACATTGGCGCGGCGCTTTGGTGCTGATTTGCTGTTGCGGCTGGATCAAGCCTTGGGGGAGCAGCCCGAGCCGATCTCGCCGCAATCAGCCTCGCCAAGTTTTGCCGTACGCATGACGTTGCCAGAGCCCATCGGCCTGATCAGCGATGTAATGGCGGGGCTGGAGCGGTTGTTAGTGCGGGTTTGCGGCACGCTTTCGGACAAACAAAAAGGGGCGCGATGTCTATGCTTTACAGCGCGGCGCGTGGATCAGGCCAGCGTTCACGTCGAGGTGCGGTTGGCACGCCCGATGCGGGATGCCGCGCGGATCGCACTGTTGTTTGAGCGAGGGATCGAGGGGCTGGATGCGGGTTATGGCATAGATCAAATCCGTCTGGAAGCGACCGAAGTCGAGCATTTGCCGTTTCGCCAAACCACCCATCAGGGGGCGCAAGAGGGGGATAGTATGGCAGACTTGATCACGCGCCTTGGTACGCGGGTCGGTCTGGAAAATATTACGCGACACCTGCCTGCCGACAGCCATATCCCCGAAAAAAGTTTTACGACTGTTTATGCTGCGTATTCCGAACCGGCCACGGGGGGCTGGCATAGCGCGGCCCCTAGGCCTTTGGTGCTGTTTCCGCCTGAACCTATTGCGGGCTATCGCCCACAGCCTCCCGCGCGGTTCCAATGGCGGCGCATGTCGTTTCGCACCGCGCAGGCCATCGGACCTGAACGCATTGCGCCGGAATGGTGGCTAGAGGACCCCGACTGGCGTAGCGGTTTGCGGGATTACTGGCGCATTCACACCCGCGAGGGGCGACGGCTGTGGCTGTTCTTTACACCACAAAACCCCGGCTGGTTTGTGCATGGAGAGTTCGCATGAAATACGCTGAACTATGCACGACCAGCAACTTCACGTTTCTGAAAGGTGCCTCCCATCCCGAAGAGCTGGTAATCCGCGCTGCCGCTTTTGGTCTTGAGGCAATCGCGATAACCGACCGCAATACCTTAGCTGGAGTTGTTCGGGCCTATGCCGCGCTAAAGGAGCTGAAGCGCGAGGCCGATGACGCCATCAAGATACGCTCGCAAAAACATATCGACCCTTCAAGTAGGCAGGATCGCGGGTCCAACACTCCGATTATGCGGCCCGCATATACAAACCTGCCGCGCTTGATCGTAGGCTCGCGGTTGGTGCTGCAAGATAGCGTTGTGGAGTGGCTGGCCCTGCCAACAGACCGCGCCGCCTACAGCCGTTTGACGCGTCTTTTGACCGTTGGAAAACGCCGTACGAAAAAAGGCGAATGTCATTTGTTGCAAGCTGATCTGGTGGAGTGGGGCAAGGGAATGATCCTGATTGCCTTGCCACAAAATGACCTGCTAAATCGCGGCGCAGATGAAGCGTTACAGCAGATACAGGCCGTCGCGCAGCACTTTCCCGGCAGCACGTTTTTAGGCGCGGCACCTCGCTATGACGGGCGAGATAAATCTCGCATGAATGCGTTCGCGACACTGGCACACCGCGCCGCTGTGCCGATGGTCGCCGTTGGGGATGTGCTGATGCACCACGGCAGTCGCCGCCAATTGGCGGATACGCTGACCTGTATGCGGGCAGGCATTACGATTGACCAAATCGGCAGCCGC